>NZ_JBHZCY010000018.1:0-102734 GCF_042786665.1 Kitasatospora sp. NPDC059146
GCGGGGGGGGGGGGCGCCGGGGGCGGCCCCCCCCCGGGGGGCCCGCCCCCCCCCCGGGGGAGTCGGCCCAGGGGTGCCGACGACGAGGGAGGAGCAGCAGACCCAGTCGACCGCCGAAGCCGTCCGCGCTGCGCCGCGCCGCCGCCTGCGCCAGAGCGTGCCGCGAACCAACCGCATCTGCCCACGATTCAGCGACTCCGAGTGGTCCCTCCTTCAGCGCGCCGCCGCCCGAGCCGAACTCGCCCCCGGCGGCTACACCGCTGCAGCCGCCGTGGCCGCCGCCGCCAGCACCGACCCCAGCGCTGCGGTCGCCGACTACCGGCGCGGCATCCAGGAACTCATGGAGTCCAACCGCCAGCTCGGCGCCGTGGGCAACAACCTCAACCAGCTCGCCCACTTCGTGAACGCCGGCGGCCAGCCGGGCGCCGAGCTGCGCCAGCTCCTGGCCCGCGTCGAAGCCTCCATCGACGCGGTCGACGAGGCCGTCGACTGGCTGGTCCGCCGGTGATCCCCAAGATCCGCACCGGCACCGACCGCGCCTTCCCCCTCATCGACTACCTCTTCGGACCCGGCAAGCACGAGGAGCACACCAACCAGCACCTCGTCGCCTCCTGGAACAACTTCGCGCCCGACCCGGGCCCCAACCCGGAGCGGCACCAGGTCGCCAAGCTCGCCAACCAGCTCGACCAGCCGGTCAAAGCCCTCGGCAAGCGGGCCCCGGCCAACAAGATCTGGCACTGCTCACTGCGCACCGCCCCCGGTGACCGCCACCTCGACGACGCCGAGTGGGCCGCCATCGCCCGCCGCATCGTCCACGCCACCGGCATCGCCCCCGAAGGCGACACTGCCGCCTGCCGCTGGGTCGCCGTGCGCCACGCCGACGACCACATCCACATCGCCGCCACGCTGGTCCGCCAGGACGGCCGCCTGGCTGCCCTGAGCTTCGACAAGCGCAAGGCCCAAGCCGAAGCCCGCCTCATAGAGAAGGAGTACGGCCTGCGACAGCTCAACCCGGGCGACGGCACCGCCGCCAAGAACCCGACCAGCCAGGAACAGTGGAAGGCCGAGCGCACCGGCCGCACCGAGACCCCGCGCGAAAGCCTGCGCGAAGCCGTCCGCCAGGCCGTCGCCGGAGCCGCCGGAGAAGAGGAGTTCTTCACGCGACTGCGCGAGGCCGGCCTTCGCGTGAAGCTGCGCCACGCCCCTTCCGGCGACGTCCTCGGCTACAGCGTCGCCCTGCCCGGCGACCGCAACCGCGACGGCGAGCCGATCTGGTTCCCCGGCAGCACCCTGGCCCCCGACCTGTCCCTCCCGCGCATCCGCCGACGCCTGGACACCGCGCCCGCCACCGCCACCACGGAGACGGACAACCGCCCGACCCGCTCCGGCCGCTCCGCTCCCGCGCGCCGCCGCCGAGAAGCTGCCGGCACCGCCGAGCGCGCCGCCGCGGTCCTCGACCAGGACGACGACGAAGCCGCCGCCCACCTCGTCGGCGCCGGTGAACTCCTCGACGCCCTCGCCCAGACCTCCCCGGCAGCCACCCGCACCGAACTGCGAGACGCCGCCCGCGCCTTCGAACGCGCCACCCGCAGCCACGTCCGCGCCGAGAATGCCGACATCCGCGCCCTGCGCTCGGCCGCCCGCGGAATAGTCCACGCCGGCAGTGCGCTCGGACGTGGAGAGGACGGCGGCACCACCGCTATGGTCTTGTCCACGCTCGTCCTGGTCGCTTTGGCCGCAGCGCGCTGGCACTCCGCGAGGGGCCACGCCCAGCAGGCCGCCGCCTCCCGCCAGACCGCAGAACACCTGCGCACCGCCTATCAGCAGGCCGCAGCCACCCCCATGCGCACCATGCGCGAGATCGGCCGCGCCCTCCCGGAAGGCGAGCGCCGCCGCCACGACACCACCATCCGAACCGTCCTCGGTAGTGCCGGCACCCAGCAGGGCCCGGCCCGCGAGCACGACGCCCTGGCCGCCGTCCTCGCAGAAGCCGAGAAGGCCGGCCACGACCCCAAGGCCCTCCTGGAGAAGGCCGTCGATCGCCGGGAGCTGGAAACCGCCCGCAATACCACCGACGTCCTCGTCTGGCGCATCCGCCGCCTCGCTGACCTGCCCGCCAACCCCGAACGCCCCCGCACTCGTACGACCGCCGGCACCCGGGCCCGGACCGCTCCGGCCCAGGCGCGTACCACCCAGCCGGCACCGACCCAGCCCGTGACCGACCCGCGCCGACCGGCACCACACCGCTGACCCGCCAACCCTGCGGGCAGCCTGCCCGAAACCTCTCGACACCCGGTTCCACCAGGTGTTACGCAAGTACCCGAGCACCGCGAACGGAGAGCACGTGACCAGAACCGAGCACACCACCACCGCTCCGACCCCGATCGCCACCCCGGTCCCGGTCGGCTCCGACCCGCTCCGGCAGCTGGAGTACGAGACCCAGACGCCCAGCGGTCCGGAAGCTGTCCGGGGCATCCTGCACCCGGCCGAACTGGCGCTGCGCGGCATGCCGGTGACGTGCTCCGCTTGTCGGGCCCGCCGGGACTGGCTGCTGCTCAACCAGGGCCGCGACGTGTGGGTGTGCTGCCGCTGCGGTAACGACTGGCTGGAGCCGGAGATCACGCGCAAGGACTTCGACGCCCTGATCGCCGACCCGACCTGGACGCGCCACCCGTCGACCGGTGCCGGGCGGGTGGCCCTGGGCTTCGACGGCATCTTCGCCGGCATTTACCTCGACGCTTAGAGCGGACAGCAGAAAGGACCGCCACCGGTATCGGTGGCGGTCCTCATCGTTGCTGGTCAGCGCCCCTAGCCGGGAGGCGCTGCGAGCGGGGGGAGTTGGCCGGCGACGGTCAGTCGGCGAAGACTGAGCCGTACGGCGGCCGGGCGCAGGCCGAGCTGGTCGGCGAGGGCCTCGGGGCCGAGGGCAGGCTCCTGCCTGAGCCGCTCGAGGACGGCGTGGTCGGTCCGGTGCTCGGTGCCTCGGACGGTGCGGTAGGCGGCCAGCGCGCCGCCACCGAGGGCGAAAAGCCCAACGGCGCACACCGCGTAGGCGTCGGCCAGCGCGGCCGGGACAGCAAGGGCGGCGCCCAGGGCAGCGAGGGTGCAGCAGGCGATGAGCGGTCCGGGGCGGTGGATCGAGCGATCGGTCACCGGTGGCGGTCTCCTGTGGCTTGTTCGGTCACGGGCGCGGTTGGATCGGGCCTCGGAAGTCGCAGCCGGGGCAGGTGTCTTCGCCCTCGATGTGGCCCTCGTACCAGCCGTGGACGGCTGCGTGCAGGATCGCCTGCTCGATGCTGGCCTCGCCGGAGTTCACGGCGTTGACGGCGTTGGCGACGATCAGGGCGAGCACGGCGGAGTCGGGCGCGGGGAACGGGGGCGAGGGCATCGCAGAGGTGGGCATGGCGAACTCCGTCAGCTGCTGGTGTCGGTGGCCGGGTTGTCGAGGAGGTCGCTTCGGCGGCCCTGGCCGACCGGCTTCCAGCCCTGGAAGGTGGAGGGCTTCCAGCGGGGCCGGTCGGAGATGCTGGTGTCGTCGGGGGCGGGAAGGGTGCCTCGGTTCTTACGGTTGCGGGCGGCGCCGACGCTGATGCCCAGGTGCGCGGCGACCTCGGCGTAGCCCCAGAGCTGCTGGTCGTCGGCCATGCGTGTGTCCTTCCTCGGTGGTTCGGTGACGAGCGTACGCGCCGCCGGTCGGGCGGGCGTACGGCGAGGCCGCCCCGTCCTGGTCGGCGCGGGGCGGCCTTGTGCGGTGGAGCTCAGGAGTCGGCGAGGCGGTTGGCGAGTTCGAGGGCGGCGGTGGCGACGGAGAGGGCGGAGCACAAGCCGGTGACCTCGGACAGCGTGGGGCGGACTAGCCGGGGCCAGTCGTCGGGGGCGGCGGGCCAGGTGGCGAGGTGGACGTCGCCGGTGGCGAGGCCGAGGCGGGCGGTGACGTCCCAGCCGGCCTCGGGCGCTTTCTCCCAGCGCAGCAGGATGCGGCCGAAGGGGAGCCTGGGCGCGGCGGCCGGGAGCCAGAGGATGTTGATCGGCTGGTCGGGGGTGGTGGGGACGCGGTGGACGAGTGCTCCGCTGGCCCACGGGGGCATGGGGTGTAGCGCGAAGCGGTCGAGCGGTTGCGGGCGGGCGAGGCGGCGGGTGGTGGGGATGCGGGTCTCCTTCGGGCGGGGTCAGGACCAGGCGAGGTGGTCGCGGACGGCGGGCGGGAGGTAGCCCTCCTGGCCGTCCTCGCCGAGGTAGGCGGTGCCGTTGTGGACGATGACGTCCGTGCCGACGTAGTGGGCGAAGGGGAAGTCGGGGTTGACGGCGAGGCGGACCTGCAGGTTCGGGTCGAGGTTCTGGAGCTGGGCGATCAGGTGAGCGACGGTGAAGTACTGGGGCATCGAGGGTCTCCGAGTAGAGAGGGGCTGGTGGGCGTGGGCGATGGTCACGGGAGGTCGAGGCGGAGCAGTTCGCGCAGGACGGCCGGGCCCTTCGAGACGGGCTTGGGGTGGGTGGCGAGGTGCCGCCTGCGGGCCTCGTCGACGTAGCCCTTGCCCGAGTTCTTGATCTCCCAGCCGCCGCAGGTGCAGACGGCCTGGGAGTAGGAGCGGCCGGGGCAGTCGGCGTGGAGCGGCTTGCCGGAGCTGGTGTGCTTGTGCTCGGGCGGGCAGAGACTGCGGTCGGCGTGGTGGTTGGTCAGCGGGGCGCGGTAGGCGGGCATCAGGTCCTCGTGGTTGGCTCGGGGGAGGGGATTGCCGTGCCGTGCAGGTCGCGGCGGGGGCGGATCAGGACGAGGTCGTCGGCGGGCCATGGGTCGCAGGTGTCCCAGGGATGGCCGGTGGTGAGGACGACGGTGCCGTCGGGGCCGTGGACTTCGGGGAGGCCGCAGACACCGCAGCCGCAGGTGGGGTCGTAGGAGTTCGGCCGGGCCGGGTACGGGCCGGCGGCGAAGTAGGCGGTCCGGTGGAGTCGTCCGGGTTGCGCGGCTTCGAAGGCGGAGACGATCAGGTCGCCGGAGCGGACTTGGTCGGCGCGGACGATCCGCAGGTGAACGCTGGTGAGGATGGCGTGGCTGGCCTGGTGCTCGGTGGTCGCGGTGACGACCACCGGGTGGAAGTCGGCGTGGTGGGTGCTCGTGGGTCTCTCCCTGCTGGTCGGCGGTTCATCTCGGGCAGTGCGGCCTGGGAACGCGGTTGGTTCAGTCGGCAAGCCGGTAGGAGCGCATCGGCAGCGACTCGCCCTCGGCTTCGCGCACCACGAGGCCGTCAGCGGCCAGGCGGTCGAGCGATCTGGCGACCGTGCGGTCGGCCAGGTCGAGCGCGTTGCCGATCTGGCGCACGCGGGCGCCGTCCGGCACTTTGGCGAGGTGGGCGATGACCTTCCGGTCGCGGCGCAGACCCAGCTCGTGGACATCGTCGAAGGCGCTCAGCAGGCCGCTGACGGTCACGCAGAGACTGAGGGCGAAGGCGGTGGAGCCCGGTTGGACGGAGAAGGCGTTGAGTGCTCCAAGCGCGGCGATGGCCGGGCCGGGGATACGAGTTGGGTCGATGGTGAGCTTCACGTGCGGATTCCATTCGTCGGAACGGGAGTTGCGGGAGGGGCCGGGGAAGGGCCCGCCGCTGTGGCGGGTGCCCGAGGTGGGCGCGCGGCGGGGCCCGTGCCGTGCTGAAGGCGAGGGGTCAGCTGGCCAGGGTGAGGGAGCTGCTGGCGGGGGCGGCAGCCTCCGTGTCGAGACTGACGATGCGCGGGCCGGTCGAGATGCTGGCCTGGCGGGTGGCGAGCCAGAGGGCGACCGAGTCGGCGCAAGCGGCGCAGTCGTCCGCGAGGGAGAGGCTTCCGTCGCCGACGTAGACGTCCACCACGTCCTCGTCGTCGGCATCGAAGGGCGAGGTCGGCTCGGGGTAGAAGCAGGCGAGCCAGGCGGAATGGAACTCGGCGGGGCGCGCGATCTGGCCGTCATCGTCGGTGACCAGGATTTCCCCACCGGGGACCAGCAGCGACAGGGCGAAGTAGCCGCCGCCGGTGTGGACGGGCTCGAAGGCGAGCCCGCGCTGCCGCAGGGACTGGTAGACCGGACGTCCGGCGACTGGGCTCTCACCGTGGGGCAGCTCGTCGGTGAGGGCGGACTCGATGGTACGGACGAAGGTCAACGCATGCTCTCCTGTGGTGGGTTGGTCGGTTGGACAGTGCCCGCCGGGGGGCAGGGGCTGGTTGAGGTCAGCGGGCAGGGTTGGCGATGAGCGCGGCGAGGAATCCGGCGACGGCCTCGGAGGGCGTGTGGATGCCGAACTCCTGGGTCCACGGCGTGGCATCGGTGCCGGTGGGCAGGACCTGGATGCGCCAGACGATGCCGCGCTGCCAGGCGCCGGGGTCCTCCGGCAGCCAACCGACGTACACCCGACCGTCCGGGCTGGTGCAGTGGACGTTCGCCTCCGGTGTGTCGACCATCGGCCAGCCGAGGCCACTGAGGAGGGCGAGCACGGGCTCCGCGCAGTGGTCGGAGGAGAGCCAGGAGCGGTCCTGGGCGGGGGTGCGGACGGGGGCGGGCAGGAGGCTGCTGGGGGTGTTCACGGGGGCCGGTCCCTTCGTTGACCTGCGGTTTCGGTGACGTGAGTACTTTGACATGCAGCGTCCCGAAGTTCGTAGTCGTTATCGGCGATCGGTCTCTGCCGTGGGCGAACTGGAAGGGAATGGATCGGGGCACCCGGGTGCTGAAGCAGGGTTACGGCGCGAGGCCGTACGGGGTGAAGGGGGACGACGGCGTTGGTGGCGAGCAGAGGCCGGGACATGGCGGCGCTGGAGCGCAAGATCCGCAGCGCGGGGCGGGCCTGGACGATGGGCGACGTCACGGTGATCGGCGAGGGCCAGTGGGCCGTGCACACCGTGAGCCGCGCCGAGCGGCAGCAGGACGACGCGGTGGCGGCACGGCTGGCGGACGGGCAGCGGGTCGAGCTGACCGTGGAGGAACTGGCCCGCGCGGTGGGCGCCATGGATCCGGGCGCCCACCGCGACCGCGAGGCGAACTGACGGGCGCCTAAAGCCGGTTCGCCACGGGCCTGGCCGAAGCGGCGGTGGCCGGCGGGGCAGGCTGGTCCGCGGGCAGCCCCAGAGGCCGGGGTGCCTGCGAGGTGCGGGCGGTGGCGGCCCTCACGCGCGCGGCGTCCGGGCCGCCTTCGGCCTTGAGGGCGAGTTCGCGGGCGTCGATGACGTGGCTGATGGCCTGCAAGGCGGTGTTGCTTTCGGCGTAGGCCGTGCGCAGTGCGCTCGCGGACTGGGTGATCCGGTCGAGGTCGTAGAAGGCCGGGACGTGGCCGGGCCGGGTGAGGGCGTGCAGCCGTTCCTGGTGCACGGCAGCGGCATTGGAGACGACGACGAGGTGGGAGCGCGTGTGCATCGCCGTTCGCAGCAGTGGGTCCTCGACGGGCTGGCGGACCGAAGCCTTCTCGAGTTCGGCGATCGGTCGGCCCCAGGCTTTCTCGATCATTGAGTCGGCGTGGTCGAGGGGGGTCGGGTCGGACACGGTGTTCTCCAAGGGGGCTTGCTCAGCGGCCTGGCGGGAGGTGGCGGCCTGCTGCTGGGCGTAGAGCTGGACGGCGTGGTCGTTGCTGCCGGCGCCGAGCTTGCGGCGGGCTCGGGCGGCGCGGGAGTGGACGGTGGCGGCGCGGGTGCCCTGTCTGCGGGCGATCTCGGCGACGGTGTAGCCCTCGGTCAGGTAGCGCAGGGTGCTCGCTTCGACGGGGGTGAGGGGCAGGCCGAGCAGGGGCGTGCTCAACGTGGTCTCCTTCGGGGAGTTGCGGCGGGACGGTCTGGAATCCGCGTGGCTTGCAGGGGGCTTGGCCATGGCGTGGTCCTCGGTGCGGGTTAGCGGGTTCGGCCGGCGAGCACGGGGTTCGGGTGTGCCGGGGGACGGGTCGAGGTGGTGTGGGCGAGCACGGACGTGGCCGCCAGGGGGACGGAGAGCGAGCGGGAGGTTGCTGCCCTGACGCGTGCGACCTCCAGCGGGCTCGGCGCGGTGGGCGTTGCGACGGCGCTCGCGGGCAGGCGCGCAAGCTGGTCGCGCCGCAGGTACCGGTGCACCGTGGACGGGTCGAAGGCGGCGGCGGTGAGCGTGTCCAGAAGGGGCGCGGGCAGGTGCGAGGAGGCGCTGGCGTACCAGCGGCGCTCGGGCGAGCCGGCCTCGAAGAGCCAGCGTTCGGTGGTCTCGTCCATCTCCTCGGCGTGCCGCAGGAAGCCGGGGCGCGTCGATCGGGTGACGAGCTGATCGGGGCTCTGGAGGACGATGGGCTCTACCCACTGTCCGGCCGCCCGGTGCGGGGCGGGTCGGCTGGCGCCGAGGTAGGCGTCGGGGCCGCGTGTGTAGGCGTCGGCGAGGGCGGTGGTGAAGTCCTGGACGATCTCGGTGGGCACCCGGTCGTCGAAGGTGACCAGCCACTGGGGGACGGTCGGCTCCGGACCGGCGCTGATCTTCCACAGCGTCGAGTCCGGGCCCTCGGGAAGGAATGCCAGGCGGGCGGTCAGGTCCGGTGCGGTGACGTACGTGTTGCCCAGGTCGTCGTTGGTGGCGGCCCACCCGGCCTTGACCAGCGGGGTGATGGCCTCGGTGACGTCGGCCTGGGTGTCCGCGAGGTAGCGCGGCTGGACGCGGTACTCGCGGGGCTTTTCGGAGGTGTACGGCATGGGAGTACTCCGGGGGTCAGCGACGGCGTGCTCCGCCGGGAACCGGCAGTGCGGCGGGCGGGACGGCGGTGCCCTGCGGGATGCGGGCGCGCTGCGGCCGGGCGAGGGCCGGGGTCGGGGCGCGGCGGGCGGTGACGTAGGGCAGGTGGCGGGCGGGGATGCCGCCGAGGGGCCGCTCGACAGGTTCGGCGGAGCTAAAGGCGAGGGCGGCGCGCACGAGCGGGTAGAACGGCACGCCGATGCTGAAGTCGGCATGCCAGAAGGGGTGTTGCGGGTCGTCGACGATCATGCTCCACGATGGTGGGACCAGGCCGGCGATCTCCTCGTCGGAGGGTTGGTGTCCGACGCGGTGCCGGTAGCGGGCGGTCCCGTCCGGCGCGACCTGGTCGTGGAAGCCCTTCGGCCCGGGGGTGGGCTGCCAGCCGCGGTCGGCGAGAACGGATCCGGGCGTGCAGTCGAGGTGGTGGGGTCCGCCGAGCAGGTAGTCGCGGTGCCCGCTGCGCAGGCCGTCGACGAGGACGGCGGTGAAGCCGGCAGTGATCTCGGCGGGCGTACCGGGGCTGAACACCGCACTCCACAGCGCCTCCGAGCCGGAGGTGGTGTAGCCGTGGACGCTCCACGTGCTCGGGGTCTCGGGTGGGCCGGAGCTGGTGAAGACGGTGGTGCGGCAGGGGCTGGTGAAGAGGGCAGCCCCGTCCGCTGTACGGGCGCGGCTCCAGCCGGGGGCCGAGGCCAGTTGGCCGGTGACAAGTCGCTGGTCGCCGGGACCGGCGAGACGAAGCGGACGAACAAGATAGGGGACGGTGGGCACGGTTGGGCTCCTGAGCTTGGCGGGGAGCGGGCCCGCACACCGCTGTTGACGGGGCAGCGTGCGGACCCGGGGCGCTGGGGACACGGAGCCGTTCTGTGGCGGGAGTTCACGGTGCTCACCGGCCGTACGAGAAGGAGGTGGCCGGTGTGACGCCGGCGGGGACACGCGGCTGCGGCACCGGGGGGTGGCTGAACAGCGCGGAGGGGGCGGGGCTGCGGCGCAGTGCGGCAGCAGTCCGGACAGACTGCGCGGGGGAAGCCAGAGTGCGCTCGGCGGCCGGCACCGCGCGGGCAGCGGTGACGCTGTGCCGGTGCTCCCACTGCTGGAGGGCGGTGTAGACGGGCCCGAGCGCCCGTCCGGCGTCGGTGAGGAGGTAGGGGGCGCCGTGCCGGTTGTCGGCGCGCGCAACCAGGCCGTCCGCCTGCATGCGGGTCAGCCGGGCCGCCGCGACCGGCGGCGGGGAGTCGAGCAGTTCGGCCAGGTGGGTCAGGCGCAGGCTTCCGCGCTCCGAGAGCAGGCGGACGGTTTCAGTGGTGTCCGTCAGTTGCAGGCGGTGCAGGGCGTTCTCGACCCGGTCGTACCGCCCTTGCGGGGTGCGGTCGATGTGGTCGGAGGACCACTGGGTGAGAGCGCGGTAGACGGGGCCGAGGGTGCGGGCAGCGGACGAGAGCCGGTAGGGGGCCCAACGGTCGAACTCGCCGTCGCGGGCCACCAGGCTGTCGGTGGACATCGTGGCCAGGCGCTTGCTGACGTACGACTGCGACAACGTCGGAAAGTGCTGGGCGACGTCGGAAACGCGCATCTCCGGACCGTACTTGGCGACCGTGTGCACGATGTGGGTGGTCCACTTCGGGGCGAGACGGCGAAGGGCGGCCTCGGTGCGCTGCGCGTCAGTGGTGCTCATCGGGGTGGACGGCTGGATGGACATGGCCGGGAGTTCCTTGTTCAACGGGTGCGGGAGGAAGAGAGGGAGGGCCGGGCCGATGGCGCCAGCGGTGCCGTCTGGGCGGGACCGGTCGCGGGCGTGACGACGGGGCCAGAGGGGGTGCGGGCCAGCGCGGCGGCGACGCGCTGGTCGGCGGTGCGCGAGGCATCCAGGAGGGCCTGCCCGGCGGGCGTCAGTGAGAGCAGCTGACCGGGCCGGTAGGACGAAGTGCTGGTATCGGCGACCACGAGGTCTTCGGCCATCAGCGCCTCGACGGTGTGCGCCCAGACCGACGGCGCCACGCCACTGCCATCGGACGTGAACGTGTAGCCGTAGACAGCGCTCTTGCACAGTCGCAGACGACCACGGTCGATCGCCGCCAGCGCCTCGAACTCCCGGGTCCGGGGGTCGTACCTCGACGGTGTACCAGGAAGGTCGGGCTCGGCGGCCGGCGCCGGGGAGGCGGTGACCGCCGCGCGCTTGACGGCAAGAGGACTCCGCGGATCCGCCAGGCCCTCCTCGGTACACCGCTCGTAGGCGCTGACCACATCCGAGAGTTGCTCGAACGCCGCGCCCCGCCGAGCGGCGAGCAACTCGACCTGAAGGCCGGCGGACTGCATGACTCCATTGACCCCGCGCATCGAGGCGTGATCGCCCCGGGCGATCGGCGCCAGACGCTCGGTCACCTGCTGCGCCTTGGCGGTGAGGTCCTGGTGGAGCCGGTCGACTTCGCGGGCGCAGGACGCCACCATGAACGCGACGCGGGTGAGAGGGCTCTCGCCGGGGTGGCGCGCGTACAGCTCCCAGGGGTTCTCGACACCGAGCCGGTCGAAGACCAGGTGCGCGCCGGGGCGGACCAGCGGGTCGTGCGGGTTCATCCGGCCATCTCCATCCGGGCAAGGAGGGAGCGGACCAGGGTGGGCAGGCTGTCGGGGCCTTCGCCGCCGAGGCGCACGAAGCTGACTTCCTCGTCCAGGAGGCGGCGGGCATCCTCGGCCAGAGCGATGATGATCTCCGTGCACGCGTCCGTGAACTCCGTGGAGGCGAGCAGAGCCTGGCCCAGGATCTGCAGGTAGAGGCCGGGCGGGAGGGCGGCCTCGGCAGCGAGGGCGGTGATGGCCTGCTGGTCCTGCGGGGCGTAGGCCGACAGATCGAAGTCCGAGACCTCGGCCGGTGCCGTGGTCGCGGTGTCGGACTGCAGGCCGGCCTCGACGGTCAAGCGGTCGACGGCCTGAGTGAGTTCGGCGAGTGACTCGGTCAGCCAGCCTAGGGCGGAGGCGTAGGAGGCGAGAGCGAACAGGGCGGCGGGAGTGGTCGGCAGCCGCTCCTCCAGCAGGTCCTCTAGCCGGAAAGCGAGTGCCGTGATCACCTTCGGACCGGCGGTGAGCGGCCCGAGGACGGGGTGGAGGTGAGAGCGCGAGCGCGGCGTGGCGTGCTCGGCGGTGACGATGCCGGTGACGGCCTCGGCGGCCTCGGCGAGCCATGTGGCGAGGTCGGTGTGCGTGGGGGTGGGCGTGGTCATCATCGGGCCTTTCGCGGGGAAGCGCTGGTGGCGAAGCCGGGGGACGCGGTGGTGTAGGCGGCGCTGGCGGCTGCAGGTGTGGGGCTTGCGGATCGGGCGCGGGCGGCGCGGACGCGGGCTTCCTGCTGCTGCCGGATCTGGGCCTCCCGTGCCGGGTCCAGGCCGGGCGGGAGGTTGAGGCCGGTGCGGCCGAGCCGGTTCTGGGCGGAGCGGTAGACCGCGTAGTCGAGCCGTGGCCCGGCGGCGACGAGGTGGACCTCGCGCCGGTGCTGGGAGCTGGGCGGTGCGTCGCGGAACTGCACGACCAGGCGGTGCGTGGCCCATTCGCCGCCTGCGCCGAGGACGATCTTGTGGCAGCCCTCCAGCCGGCCATCCAGGCGGGTGGCGACGCGTTCGCCGTGGACGAGGTCCTGCAGGTGCAGCAGGGCCTGGTCGCGGATGGGCTCAGGGAGTTGGCGCAGGTCGGCGAGGGCGTCGGGGTGGGCGGAGAAGGCGAACTTGGCGCGGCTCACAGCGACCGCCCCCGATCGGGCAGGGTGACGGCGGCGGCTGCCGGTGCGGCGGCCAGGACGTCGGCGGCGGTGACGGCCGGGGCCGTGGTGCTGCGGGCGAGCGCGGCGCTGGTGCGCAGGGCCTCGGCGTCGCGGCGGTACTCGGGCGGCTCGGGCAGCGGGGTCGAGCGGTGCTCCAGCCAGTCGTCGGCGGCGGCGTGGTCGGCGAAGGCCCCCTCGCGCACCGTGTAGGTGAACTGCTCGGGCTGAAGCGTCTCCAGGAACACGCGGACGGGCAGCTCGCTGGCCTCGCGGTCGACGGCGACGCTCCAGCCCTCGGTGTCGCCCCCGTCGATCACCTGGTAGTCGGCGACCTTGAGGCTCTCGCCCGAGCGCCGGATGCGGTCCTCGACCCGGACGGACAGCTCGTCGGCGGGGCGGGGGACGTCGAAGACCGGTGCGACCTTGTCCGGCGGGCAGCCGCGGTTGACCAGCCAGTTCTGCGCGAACGCGAAGGTGGCATGCCCTTCCCGGTGCATGCTGAACATGTCCTGGCTGCGGTCGCGGTCGACGTCGAAGGAGACGATGTTGGCCTTGTTGGGGTAGTCCCAGGTCGCCGTGTTGTCGAAGGCGATGATGAAGCTGCGGTCGCCCACGTCGTGGTGGGAGATGAGCTGGAAGTCCTTCTCCCAGGGGTAGTTGTACGAATGGCCGAGGGACTCGTCGGCGGGCTTGAGGCCGTCGAGGCGGAAGTCGAGGGTGTTCATGCGGCGAGTCCCAGCTGGTCGGGGGTGGTCAGGACGCGGTGGGCCAGCCGGGAGGGGCTAGTGGTGCAGGCGGCGAACGGGCCGTCCGGAGCACGGAGCTGGAGCAGGGCGTGGTCCAGGTGGTCGCGGTGCCAGGTCGAGGGCCCGCTCTGGCCGGCCTCGGCGGCGGTCAGCTGCTGCCACGCGAGCCAGAGCGCGTGGAGGCGGGCGACGGCCTCCGGGTGCTCGTGCCACTGTGCGCACCACGGCCGGGTGGAGCCGATCTCCCGGCCGTAGACGGGCAGCAGGATGTGGGTGACCCAGAAGGAGAGCTCGGCCAGTTCGGCGGCGTACTGGGCGCCGCCCATCGCGAGGATGAACAGCGAGGGGGCACCGCCGGGTCCGCCCTCGGGCGCGGACTCCGGCGCGGCCGAGCTGGGCCCGGCCTCTTCGTCGGCTTCGGAGCCGAGGCGGTCGAGGATCACGCCGTGCTGGCGGACCTCGGCCATGGTGCGGTTCAGCGCGCTGACGAGGTCGTCGAGGTCCTCGTCGGGGATACGGATCGGCTCGGGCTCGGGGGCGCCCGGCATCGGGTCGGACTCGGACATGGCACATCCAGGGGGTTGGGACGGACGGGGAGGGCGGGGTCGGCTGGTCTTCTTCGGGTCATGGCAGGGCTCCGGTGAAGCGGTTGCTGAGGAGATGGTCCGCAGGATCGGCGGTTTGGTTCGGCCGCCGATCCGTGCTAGGCGCAGGCCAGTTGGGCGCCGTGGTTCTGGATGAGGCGCAGGCCGAGGGCGACGGCGTCGGCGAGGGTGTCGGTCAGCGGGTGGCCGGCGGCGGCGAGCTTGGCGGGGTGGTGCAGCCCGCCGGTGTGCAGCACCGCGTGTGCGCCGTTGGCGTGGGCGGCATCCGCGTCGTCGACGGCGTCGCCGACCAGTAGCACCCGGTGTGCCTGCTCGGTGAGGCCGAGGGCTTCGAGGTGAGTGGTGAGCGGGGCGGCCTTGGTGCCGCCGGAGGGCCCGGTGCGGCCCTCGATCCGGGTGAAGAAGTGGCCGATGCCGGCCTCCTCGACCTCGCGCACGAGGGTGTCGTGCGGGCACAGGGAGAGCAGCGACTGGGTGTGCCCGGCCTCGTGCAGCGTGGTCATCAGCTCGACGGCGCCCTCGCGCACGCGCACCGGCTGGGCGCGCAGGTGGTCCAGGAAGGCGTTGTCGCTGGAGATCCACTCCTGCTCGGTGATGGTGCGTCCGAGCAGGCGGGCGTAGAAGCGGGGGATCGGCACGGTGTGCTTGGCCCGGTAGGTCTCCCGGTCGACCGGCACGCCGCCGAGGGCGGGCAGGGTGGCGTTCAGTGCGGAGACGTGGTCGTCGAGGTCGTCCTTGACCGTGCCGTTCCAGTCCCAGACAACGTGCATGCGGGCGTTGGGAGTTGTGGCGGCGAAGAGGGCGGTGTTCACGGCGGTGTCCTTCGGGGTGGTTAGGAGGAGAGGCGGTCGTTGAAGCGGTGGAGCAGCCACAGCGCGAAGGCGGCGCCGGCGAGCGGGACGGCGGCGACGAGCAGCGGGACGGCAGCGAGGGAGGCCAGGGCGGTGCCGGCGGCCTGGCCGATGCCGATGCAGGCGATCAGCCAGGCGAACGCCTCGGTCGATTCGCCTTCGGGGGCGAGGCGGTCGACGGTGAGGAACGCGGCGGTCAGCAGCGGTGCGAGGAAGGTGCCGGGCAGCACGGCGCCCAGGACGGCGACGGTCGGGGCGGGGTCGGGCAGCAGCGGCAGCCATCCGGCCGCGAAGCCGACCGAGGCGGCGACCAGGTGCCGGGTGGGGGCTCCGGGCCAGGCGTGTCGGCCGTAGGCGAGGCCGCCGAGCATGCTGCCGATGGACAGCGCGGCGGGCATCACCCCGGCCAGCCACCCGGCGTGGTGGCGCTCGGCCGCCGACAGGGCCAGGACGTTGACGGCGCCGAGCGCGACACCGGTGCCGATCAGCGCGGCGAACAGCACCCGAAGACCCGGCACGCGCAGTGGACCCGTCCAGTGCACCGCCTCGGTGAACTCCGCAGGCCGCCAAGCGCGTGAGGGCTGGGAGGTGACAACCAGGCCGGTGCCGAGCAGGCCGAGGGCCGCGGTCGCCACCAGCGCGGTGGTCGCTCCGGCACCGGCTGCGAAGCCGGTGGCCAGCAGCGGACCCGCGACGAACACCAGGCCCTGGGTGCTGCTGTCCAGCGAGAGCGCGGTGCGCTGGCGTCCGGCGTCCGGCAGCAGCACCGGCCACAGAGCCCGGAGGCCGGCCTCCAGCGGAGGCGTTGCCAGCCCTGCGGCGAGCACGGTGAGCGCGGCGAGCACCGGGTGGCGCACCGGACCGGTGCACGGCAGCAGCAGGAACGCCGTACTCGCGGCGGCCGTGGCGGGGACGAGGACCCGGCTCTGGCCGTGGCGGTCGACCAGGCGCCCGAGCAGCGGCTGCCCGAGCGCGCAGGCAAGGCCGTACAGGGCACCGAGGGCTCCGGCCAGGGCGAGCGGGCCGTGCTCGGCACGCACCAGCAGCAGGATCGCGATCGGCGCCATGCCGGTGGGAAGACGTCCGATCAGGGTGCCGCCCAGCAGGCGGGCGACGTACGGCGAGCCCAGGACAGCGCGGTATCCGCTGTCCTGGGTGGGGCCGCAGGCGGTGGTGGTACTCAAGGAGAAGGTCCTTCGGTCGTACGGCCGGCGGCGCGCGGGCGCGCCGGACCGGGGCATGCGCAGGCATGACAGCCCCCTCGGGTCGGTGCGGCTGCGGGCAGAAGAGTCCGCGGATTCCGGGATTTGGTACGGCCGGGAAAAAGAGGTAGAAGCCCCTCACCCGGCACGGCAGCGGGCACAGTGAGGGAATGGAGGAGCCAGCAACTCCAATGCGCGCTTGGCCTGTTGGGGAACGACGCCGTTGCCGAGCGCGGTGAGCTGGGCCGGGCGGCCGAGTCCGGGGGTGGCGGTCACCCAGCCCGCCTCAAGCCCTTGCATCCACTCGACGAACTCCGCCCGGAGCTTGCCGCCCTCGTCGGTGGCCGCCGGCGCCGGGCGGGTGAGCGTCTCCCATCGGGCGACTGCTCCGGCGTACGGTCCCCACCGTCCGGGGTCGAGCCGTCCTGCGGCCACAGTGGCAGAGCCACCGCTGCCGAGACCGGCGAGGGCCGGCGCCGGGAGGAGCGTGAGGCCGGGTTCCGGGGCGAGGAGGGCCGCAGTGAAGCTGCTGCTGAGGGCAGGGTCAGGTCCCCGCCGCCGTGCCGCTGGTTCGGCGAGCCCTTGATCCCGTCCGACGCTTTCGGAGTAGGAAGCAGCCACTCCACCTCGTCCGCCAGGTTCGGGCCGTGGCCGCCGCGCTTCCTCTTCTCCGGGTGCTGCGAGCCGCCGTTGGAGCCGATGTTGCTCGTCGGGGTCTTGAGCAACGCCGTGGTCGGCGGGCCAGGCGGTGAGGAAGACCCTGGCTCGGTGGTGGGGCGCACCGACGTCGGAGGCGCGAAGAACGAGCCACTTCGCGTCGTACCGAAGCTCGGCCAGGGTGCCGAGTACGGCGCCAAGTGCCCGCAGATCAGGCTGGGTTGGGTCATCTCCCAGACACCACGGGCAGCGTTCCACGTCGCCAGCGGAGGCGGCGACGGCGGGGGAGGTGAGCAGTCCTCGTACATTCTCGACCACCAGGAGGTGCGGGCGCAGGGCCTCGACGGCGCGAGCCACGTGCAGCCAAAGACCGGATCGGGTTTCGGAGTTGAGCCCGGCGCGGCGGCCGGCGACCGAGACGTCTTTGACAGGGGAAACCCGCCGTGAGGACGCAGACCCCCGGGACGGTGGACCAGTCGATGGTGGTGATGTCGCCCAGGTTCGGCACGCCGGGCCAGTGACGGGCGAGGATCGCGGACGGGCCGGGCTCGGTCTCGGCGTGCCAGGCCACACGGCCGCCGAGCGCGGCCTGGACACCGAGGTCGAGCCCGCCGTACCCGCTGCACAGGCTCCCGATCAGCGGGCCGGGGCCAGCGTGCAGGGCGAGCGACTCGTCGAAGGGTGCGTTCACGGGTGGTTCCTGAAGCAGAGGACAGTGGTGGCGAGGGCAGACGGGGCGTGTCCAACCGGCGGCAGGACGGAGAGCGGGTGCATGTCAGCGGCCCCGGACGCGCAGGGTTTCCGGCTTGGTGGTGCCGGGGGCGGGTGCGGCCTGGTGGCGCAGGCGCGGTGGCGAGGCGAGGAGGGCAGCGAGTTCGTCCAGGGCGGCGGGCTGGTCGTGCGTGAGCTGACCGGCGAGCTGGCGCAGCGAGCCGGCGGCGGAGACCAGGGTGGTCTGGGCGTCGAGAAGGTCGAGGTAGACGCTCATGCCATCGGTGGGCAGATGGACCGGGCGGGTCCGGGCGATCTTGTGGCCGGTGGTGATGAGCGTGGACGAGGCCACGGTGATCGCGTGTGCGATCACGGGCGCGACCAAGGCGTCGCCGAGGACGGCGCGATGGTGGGCACGCGCCTGGTCGGGCTCAAGAGCGCCGGTCTCGTTGACGTCGCCGGCACAGGAGAGGACGTACTGCTGCAGGCCCGCGAGAGCAGTCAGGACGTCGGAGGCCGCTTCGGGGGCGGGCAGGCGGCTGGTCGGGTTCAGTCGGGCCAGGTGCCGGGCGGCGTCGACGAGCTGGTCGGCGAGCGCGTGGAGCTGCTCACGTTCGAGGCGGTAGGGGATGAAGTCCATGGTGGCGGGTTCCAGGGTGGAGGGACGGGGATTGGTTCAGCGCGAGCGGGCAGGGGCGCGCTGGATTGCTGCGGTGGCAGGCACGGCGATTGCGGTCGGGGTCGGGGCCGGAGCGCCGGGAGAGCGTGCGAGGGCGGCCCGCTGGACCTTCACGGCGGGTGGGGAGACGGCTGAGGCAGCGGTCCGGAGGGTCTGGGCAGCTTCGGCGAGGTCGTCGCGCGCTGTCTCGACGGCGAACTCGATCATCTGCCCGGCGACGGTGTGGGCGTCCTCGTAGCCGGCATCACCGCGCTTGCCGGCCGTTCGGGCGACGAAGGCGATCTGCTGGGCGACCGTGCCGAGAGCGGACGCGGCCTGGGCGACGCTGCCGATGGCGCTGGCGAGCGCCTCGGCCGTGTGGACCGTGTGCTCCTGCGGTGCGACTGCGCCCGCATGGAACAGGTACTCGTCGCCCATCGTGATTATGGATCCGCCGAGTTCGGCGATCTGGCTAGCCACGCTGATGGGGTTGGGGAGACGGAACGGGGCACTGACCTGGGGCAGTTTGGCGCGTTGGGCGTCGAGCCCAGCCGCCGTGGAGTGCAGCAGCAGTGCTTCCGACATCGGGCTGTTCACGGGGTGCTCCGGAGGCGGTGGGAGGGTGCGGTGCGGGCGGGCGGCGTGGTCGCGGTGCCCGTCCTGGACAGGGCGGTGGCGGGCGGGGCGGCCCTCGCGGCGGGCTGTGGCTGGGGGCTTCGGGACAGTGCCGCGCGCACCCGGGCCGCAGGGTCAGGGCGTACCTCGGTGGCGTCCTTCTCGGCTGCCGTGGAGGGGAGTTGGTTGGCCGTGCGCCAGCGGGCGCGCACCTCGTCGAGTGGGCCGAGGGCGTGCAGGGCCTGCCCGATGAGTCGGCCGGGCGCCAGCGCCTCGGCCTCGGCAAGCGTCTTGATCTTGGTGGCGGCCCCGGCGGCGGCGCGGGCGACGGAGGAGCGGATGACCTGGTCGCCCAGCCACTCGGCCGAGCCCGCCCCCGGGCCGCCGAGGAGACTGTCGACCTGTTCGCGCGAGAGAGTGCCGTCGGCCAGCAGGCCGCGCCGCTGGATCTCCCACAGGGCGGTCACCTCGTCGATCGGCTCGCCCCGATGGTGGAGGGAGCCGAGGCAGCGGTAGATCTGGCCGTGGCCGGCGTCGACGAAGTCGCCGGGCCGCAGCCAGTCGTACACCTCGGCCATCGCTTCGGGCTGATTGACGAGGACGGCCAGGAGGAACTGCTCGTCCTCGGTCTCCCTGGGCCCGACCGGTGACGCCGCCGTGCTCGCGACAGGACCGGGCGGCGGAACGGGACGGGGCTCGGTGCCCCAGCGGCGGGCGAGGTCGCCGAGCACGCTGGTGAGGGCATCGGCGTGGTGCAGGACGCCCTCGACCTGGTGCTGCTCGGCATCGATGCGGGCGACGTGCTCCAGCCGGACGGCGTGCTCAAGCACCGTGCGGTGGATGGACCCTTCGAGCACCATCCGGCCGTACACCGGAGCATTCTGCGGGCGCGGGCACGCGGCGATCAGGGTGAACGGGTACGAGGCGTTCAACCCGCGCACCTCGCGGCTCGCCTCGGCGACCGTGTCGGTCACCCACGAGAGCGGCACTGTCCCGTCAGGTTCCCGCACGGGACGCTGACCGTTGCTCAGGGTCCGCATCGCGGCGAACAGGGCTCGGTGAGCCGGACGGTAGAAGTCGGCGGGCGTCAGCCAGGCCAGCGTGTCGAGCTGGGCCGGGTCGAGGAGGACCGCGCCGAGAAGAGCTTGCTCGCCCTTGAGTAGTGCGTCCATCACCGCCGCTTCCCCTTCCGCTTCTTCCGGGCGGCGGTCTGCTTGTCCCGTAGCCGGTCGACCTCGCGGTCGGCAGCGGCCATCGCGGTGGCGAAGCGGTCCAGCTCACCGGTGAAGACGGGGTCGGTGGCCAGGATCGAGCCGGTGCCGGTGATCAGCCACCACTGGCCGCCCCGGCGGACGACCGGCGCTCCGGCGAGGGGAGCCGAACGGCTGAGGGCGGCAGGCGAGTTGGTGTCGGACATGAAGAGACCTTCCGGAGTCGAGGCGGAGGAGGGGGCGGCGCCGGCCTGAGAAGAGGCGGGTTCCCGGTCGGCGCCGCCGGTGGGGGGTGCGTCAGGCCGAGAGGGTGAAGTCGTCGCGGTCGGCGGTGGCCTTGGCGATGGCGCGTTCGGTGATGGCCTTGGTGGCGCGGGCGGAGGCTGGGCCGATCTCCTTGGCGGAGCGCTCCTTGTACCAGGGCTTGAGGTCGAGCATCGCCACCCGCATGCCGGTCGCGAAGAGCAGGATCTTGCCCTTGGGCAGCGCGCGGATCTCGTCGGGCGGCAGGATGCGCTCGGTGCGCATCGACACCGAAGTCGACTTGCCGCTGCCGGAGTCGGACACAGAGACGGTCTGCACCTCGTGCTCGCCGATCTGCCTGCTCAGCCGATCGGCGAAGTCCGCGTCGTCGATGCCCGAACCAATGATCTTGGTGGTGGCCGCGCTCCAGAGGGCATCCATGCCGGCCTCGCCCCAGCAGCGCTGGCCCTGGCGGTAGGACTGCAGGATGGTGATCGGGATGACGCCCCGGCTGCCCAGGTGGGAGTAGAGGTCCGGCAAGTCGCTGATGCGGCAAACGTTCGCGGCCTCGTCGAGGACGCACAGCGCGGGCGGGTCGAGTCGGCCGCCGGAGCGTTCGGCGACGATGACGGCCGCGCGCATCACCGCATCGGCGGCAGCCGCGATGATCGCGCTGGCGGAGCCGCCGCCGTCCTTGCTCAGCAGGAACAGCGTGTCGCGGGAGGAGGCGAAGTCGAAGGGCTTGAACTCCGCCAGGCCCGGTGTGGGGGTGACCCAGGCGGCGATCTCCGGGTCCAGCAGGCAGCTCGCGTACTGGCGCGCCGTCTCGTAGATGCCGTCCCGGGTCTCGGTGGCGCCGGTGACGGTGCCCTGGAGCTGGGCGGCGACCGCGTGGTGGCCGGCGTCGGTGAGCAGGTCGACGGGGGTGCGGTCGGAGGGGGAGGCGAGCCAGGCCAGGACGTCGGTGATCGGGCGGCGGTGGCTCGCAGCGGCGAGGAACAGCGACCCGAGGGTGTTGCTCGCCGCGGTCGACCAGAAGTCGGAGCCGCTGGACTCGTCGACGGAGGCGGTGACGAAGTGTCCGGCCAGGCGCTTGGCGCCGGCGAGGTCGCGGGCGTCGGCGAGGATGTCCCACCACATCTCGCGCGGATGGTGCGCGATCTGCTGCGGGTCCATGGTCCAGACCGTGCCGACCTTCGCGCGGGCGTCGGCACAGGCGGTGAAGGCGTCGTTCGCCGCCTTGTTACTGGTCAGCAGCACCGGGCCTGGGGCGGCGAGGATCGCGGGGATCGCGATGCCCGAGGTCTTGCCGGAGCGGGGCGCCATGATGGCGACCATCACGTCCTCCCAGCTCGCGCGGACCTCGGCCCTGCCGGGGGAGAGCGTGCCGACCAGGATCCCCCGGTCAGCGGGGGCGATCTCCTTGTGGTCCTTGAGGCTCGGGCGCAGGCTGCGGGCCTTCTGCGTGATCTCCTTGTCGAGGAGCGGGGCGATGTCCGCCTTGCGGGCCATGCCGCTCTTCGCGCCAGCGCGGCGGCGCAGCCACAGCACCAGGACGGTGACGGTGATGGCGAGGGTGAGGGCGCCGGGGACGATGCGGGCGCTGACCAGGACGGAGGTCGGGTCGAGGTGGGGCCACAGCCGGTCGGGGTGCAGTAGGGCGTCGGCGACGCGGAACGGCGCCCAAGGGCCGGACCCCACGATGTAGTTGGCGAGGTTGCCGGTCAGCCAGGCGAGGGAGCCGAAGGCGATGGCGGCGCCGACGACGGCGAACAGGAGGTAGAGGAGCGCGTCCGTGCCGGTGGAGGTCGACGGCGCGCCGGTGCGCGAGGCGGGCAAGGGAGAGTCCAGGTGGGTGCGAGCGGGCGGTGGGCGGGGCGCGCTCGGCTCTCGAACGGATCGTCACGGGGCTGCTCTCCATCGGGGCGAGGGTGAAGGAACGTTTCAGCGGCTGCGGCTGCTCGGTCGCTCGGACGCCCGCGCCGGTGGGGCCGGCGGCTGCTGCACGGTGGCGGTCACGCGCGTCGCGGGGGAGGTGGCGAGGGCTGCCGCGCGCCGCAGCTCGGCGGGGTCGTCCATGCCGTCGAGAGCGACGACCAACTCCGACTCGATGGCGACGCGGTGCTGCTGGACGCCAAGCAGGTAAGCCGCGCCGGAGGCGGCGGTCAGCTGGTCCGCGCGGGGCCGCTCCGGCGGGAGGCTGTAGGAGGCGGGGTTGCCGGGGTCGGGTGGGGCAGTGAAGCCGAACTGGCGCAGGGTGCGGTCGACGAGACCAGGGGCATCGGTGCGGCAGTCAGCCCAGATCCGGTCGTCGCCGCCGCGGTAGATCTCGACGTCGGTGCCGTAGGTGTCGGCGAGGTTTCCCATGGCGGTCGGTCCTCTCGGTGCTGCTGTCAGCGGGTACGGCGCGGTTGCGCGGCCGGGGCCGTGGTCGGCGCGGCGGTGGGCTCGGAGATGGTGGACGGCTGGGGCACGCGCCCGGGAGAGCCGGCGACGGCTGCCTGACGGCGCTGGGCCTCCGACGTGGGCGGCGGCACGCTGCCCATGACGTCGTGCAGCAGTTCGCGGGTCCGCAGCACCGGCATGGTCTCCGAGTGGCCTGAGCGGCTCGGCTCGGCGGGGCAGTCGGGGATCCTCGCGGTGGCGGTCTCCAGGTCCTCCCGGACGGTGAGGAGCGCCTGGTGCGCGGTGGCCAGTCGTGCCCACGTGTCGTAGGACAGGTTGTAGCCGGGGGAGGCGAAGTCCACCCTGGCGCGGGCCCAGTCGGCCCCGGCCGCGACCAGCTCGGTCAGCTGCGTCAGCGGGCCGACCAGGGCGCTGGTCGTCTCCTCGAAGATCGCCGCCACGTCACCGGGACTCGCGTCCTCTTCGAGCCGGACGACCATGCCCGGCAGCGAGCGGGGGTCGGCGGTGGGCGGCGGTATGTAGCGGACCTGGAGTGGCTCGCCGGCTGCGAGGGTCTGCTGGTCGCGGTGGGCCAGGCGGATGTTGTGCTGCATGGCGGCGCCGACCGTTTCTCCGATCGACGAGTAGTGCTCGGGCACCAGTGCTCCCAGGAAGTAGTGACGGGCAGGGACGTTTCAGCGGGTGCGGACGGCGGGAACTGCCGCTGCGGCCGGTACGGGTGTGCGCCAAGCGGCGGGCAGATCCGGGGCGTTGGCGGCGGCCGGGGCGGTGGTGCTGCGGGCGAGCGCGGCGCGGGTGCGCAGGTCGTCGGCACGGTCCGCTGGGTCGGACATGGCGCGCTGCACTTCGTCGACGGCCCCGGCGAGTTCGGCCTGGGCGGTGACCAACTGGTCGGACGCGAAGCCGAACCGGTCGGAGAGCGCGAACTGCTCGGGGTCGAGTTCGGTGATCTGCTCGGAGGCGATCTCCAGCGCCTCCTGGAGGCGCACCAGCATCCCGTCGTCCGGGTCGAGCAGCTGGTCGAGCGCCCCGGCGAGTTCGGCGAAGTCCTTGGCGCCGCGCAGCTCGTCGGTGAGATTCAGGATCTGCTGACCTGCGGTGCTGAGCGGCTCGGTGGCGAGATTGGGGTCGAGGTCGACGGTGTAGCGGGCGGCGCGCAGCATCTCGGTGGCGTGGGTGGCGACGGAGGCCCGGTCGGCGGGGTCGGTGGTGGTGGGCAGCCGGTGACGGCGGCCGTGCCAGTCGTCGATCTGCTTGAACCCGGCGTGGCGGAGCAGGGTGGCCGACAGGTCGTCGCCGGCGCCGGTGGCGACGACGCTACCGCTGGGCTCGGCGCTGATGGTGATGGAGGGCATCCGGTGGTCCTTGGCGGTGGTGACGGTACGGGTGAGGTGGCCGAGTTCGGCGGCGATGCGGGTGCACTCGGCCTGCACGTGGAAGGGGTCGCGGTAGGTGTTGTGGATGTATCCGTCCTCGCGCACGACGGTGGCGACGACGTGCACCGACCGGTTGCCGTTGCGGATGGCCGCCCACCGGCAGCCGTTCGGGTCGCCGGCGGGGGCGAGCCCGGTCGCCGAGACGAGACGCCGGGCGACATCCGCCCACTGGGCGTCGCTCAGGTCCGGGTGGCGCGGGTCGGAGCGCACGGAGCACATCCACACGGGGCGCGCGGGTGCCCGGGAGCCGATCCGCAGGGCGGGGGCGTCCAGCACGCCGCCGCCGAGGACCTCCTGCGGGTCACCGAACAGCGGCAGTTGTTTGTCGGCGCCTCGGTAGTCGGCGCCGATCAGCCGGGGAGGCAGCCGGTCGCCCGGCTCGTCCAGGCCGTACAGGGCGGGAATCAGCGCGGCCGTGGTGGTGGCGCGCTGCAGGTGGGCGATCACGGCGTCCCCTTCTCGGACGGGCGGTGCCCGGCGAGCGGGCTGACGGGGACAGAATCCGCAGGATCGGGGGTTTGGCCCGGCCGGAGATCGGTGGTAGAAGCCGCGCTCGGGCCGGGCCGTCCATCACTCCTCGCCGAGCCGCTTCGGCGAGTTGAGCTTGTGGTCCGCAGCGAAGCGCTCGCAGGCGTACTGGGCGAATCGCTCGTCGTTGTGCAGCCTGGCCCAGCTGCCGTCCTGGCGGATGACGGTGGCGACGATGTCGAGCCTGTCGGCGGTGGAGCGCACAGCCAGCCAGCGGCAGGAGTTGGGATCGTTCTGGGGCTGGATGCCGGTGGCATTGAGCACCTGCTGCAGCAGGTGCCACCAGTGATCGTCGCTGAGGCCGGACTGGGTGGTGTTGCGTATCGAGCAGTGCCAGGTCAGGCGCTGGGAGGGGGTGTGGCCGGTGCGGGGCTTGCGAAGCGCCCGCGGTTCGTCCAGCAGCGCCGCCAGGTCCCGCAGGTCGTAGACCTCCTGATCGGGCGGG
This sequence comes from Kitasatospora sp. NPDC059146, assembly GCF_042786665.1. Taxonomy (NCBI): domain Bacteria; kingdom Bacillati; phylum Actinomycetota; class Actinomycetes; order Kitasatosporales; family Streptomycetaceae; genus Kitasatospora; species Kitasatospora sp. NPDC059146. The sequence continues at coordinate 24,764 of NZ_JBHZCY010000018.1, forward strand.
CCGGGTGACCACGTAGCGAACAGGCTCGGCTCGAAGTCGGGGTCGTCGTTGAGCGCGTCCAACGTGTTCAGCAGGTCGAGGGTGCTCTCGGTGCGCCGGACGGTGCACTGCAGCGGGTAGGTAGCCATGGTGCTGTGTTCCGAATCGTGGTGCGGTGCGGGGAGTTGGGGCCGGTGTCCTGCGCCGGGCAGGGCTCCGGTAGGTCACATGAAGGGGTTCTCGGTCGGCCGGTCGGCGTCCACGGCGGACTCCAGCAGTTCTTCCAGGTCGCCCGGTTCGGAGGTGCGCTGGTCGATCCACCAGCCCGCGCGGGTGATCGTCCGCGCCTGGTCCTCGATCCGTTCCCACTCGGACTCCGGCATGCCGCCGTCCAGGACGAGAGCGGTGTAGGCGGCGGCGAGGACCTGGTGGCGGCAGCGCACGCCCCAGGCGATGCCCTTCTCGGTGCCCTCCAGCGGCGGCATCCGGTACTGCGCGGACCAGGCTTCCGACTCGGCCTGTTCGGCGGCGCGCTTGGCCTGAAGCCAGGCGGCCTTCTCGGCCTCGTCGCCGGCCTTCGCGGCGCGCCAGCAGTCGGTGCAGTCCTGCTTGGCGAGCCAGTCGGCGAAGCCGGCGCGGCGGTCGGCCGGCCGGTCGCTGAGGTCCCGCTCGCTGTCGTGCCCGCAGGCGTGGGTGATTTGCCAGACCTTCTTCACGGCCATTGCTCTGCTCCTTGGTAGGGATGGGGATGGGGTGGTCAGCGGGCACGGGCGAACGCGATGCGCGGGTCGACGGCCGCCGGAGGCGGACTCACGGCGACGGCGGTCGACACGGCGGCGGGTGCCTTGAGCACGGCCTCGTTGACGCGGAACTTGTGCGTGGTGAAAGCCTGCTGGGCCGGTGCGCGGCGGGCGGCCAGGTCATCGGCGAGATGCGGCTGGACCGCGACCTGCAAGTCGCCCGCACGGTGCATGGCGGTGGTGGCGGCGGCCATGCGCTCCAGCGACTCGCCCCGCTCGACGGTGACCGGCAGGGTGTAGACGTCGAGGACGTGGTTGAACCGCCAGCCGTGGTCTTCGAGGATCTGACCGCCGCGCTCGACCGCGTTGATCGTGTCGGCAGTGGCAGCGACGACACCGAGCTGGGGGTGCTCGGCGAAGGCGACGTCCGGAGCGGTGTCCGGGGCCGGTTCGGTGGCGGGCAGCCGGGAGCGGGCCTGTTCCCGGGTTCCGGTGTTCTCGCTGGGGGTGAGCGCCATGTCGGTGTCGACCCGGTAGCCGGCGCCGGTGAGGAGCTTGGCGGCCCAGGCGGCGCGGTCGGGGGCTTCTCGGTGCTGGTCGGTGAGCGCGTACAGGCGCGGGTTGTCGGGCAGTTGCTGGAAGTCGAGGCGTTCGAGGAACCACTGGGCGGCGGCGTTCTGGGTGGGGAGGGAGGCGACGATCCCGTGGTTCGGGTGGTGCCCGATGGCGACGTCGGGCAGCTGGGTGGGTGCGGCGGTAGGCACGGTGGGGCTCCGCGTTGCTGGTTCGGACGGTGGACCGGTGGGTGAGGCGCGGTCTGCATCGGCGGGGCACAGCGGTCTTCCTTCCTGGACAGGGGTCAGCGGCGCGGGCCGGCAGCGCGTACGGCGCCGACCGGGGAGGCGAGGACGGCTTCGGCCGGGTGGCCGGTGAGGGTGCGGGTGGGGGTGGGGGAGGTGGCGAGCGCGGCGAGCACCCGGGCGTCGAGGCCACCGGCCGCGACCAGGGCTGCGGACCGGGGCCGATTGGGGTGGGCGGCGTGCCGGTCGGCGAGGTCGCCGCGCATCGCCCGGATCTCCCGCACGTAGCCGTCCGCCATGTCCGCGATGTAGCGCAGGCGGGCCGCGTAGTGCGGATCGGCGGCGCCGCCCAGCCCCTCCCACCAGGAGGCCGTCTCCTGCAGGACCGCGACGGTCTGGTCGAGGACGCCGTCACCGGGTGCGGTCAGCTCGCTCAGCGCGTCGACTGCCTCCCGGGTGTGGCCGGCCTCCGCGATGGTCTCGCTGACCTGGGCCAGCGACCGGGCCGGGGGCAGCGACGGCGGAAGGCTGTGGTCGATCAGGTCCGCCGGGCACGTGAAGCGGTAGCCGGCGGAGCGCAGGTAGTCGACGGCCCGTGTGACGGCGACCCGGCGCTCGCCGGGGTCGACCATGGCAGCGGGAAGCCGGTGGTGGGTCTCGTGGATACGGACGACGGGGATGAACCCGGCGCGGTGCAGTGCGGACTCGGCGCCGTCGCGTACGGCCCGGACCTGCTCGCGGGACGGAACGCCGAGGTCGTCGAGGTGCTCGTCGACGGCGGCGAGCAGCTTGGACACGTCTCCCGCGTTGCGGGCGTCGGGCCCGTTCAGCCTGCTGTCGTAGACGACTTCGAACAGCTCAGGGTCGTCGGGGCTGGAGTGATGAGTCACTAGCCAGTCTGGTGCGGTGTCGTCCGTATGGCCGGACTGCTCCGGCGAGATCACGAGGCGGCTGCCGTCAGGCAGACCCGCGTCGACGATGTAGTCGTCCGCCCCGAAGTCGACTCCGGTCTCAAGGCCCCGCTGAGCGAGGGGGCGGGTGACAGGGAGATAGCGCCGGGCCGGACCGGTGGCGTTGCGGTCGGTCAGGGTGTCCGGGCCGTAGACGTGAGCGGTGACACCGAAAGCGTTCTCGGTGAACAGGACGGTCAGATCGGCGGGTTGCATGGTGTGCTCCTGGTGGTGCGCGCCCCGGGGCGCTGGGGGCGGGGCGCTGATGATGCCGGGGACCGGGGACTTGGTCCGGATGCGAAGCGGTGGTAGGCGGTTACCGCGTGCGGCGGGGTGTGCCGAGAACCGGCGGGAGGGGCGGAGCAGGCGCCACCGCGAAGTCGCCTCGGGGATGGCCGGTGCGGGCGAGCGCGGCCTTGACCTGCTGCTCGCGGTCCTGCACGGGCTGGGCGACCCTGGGTGCGACGTGCGCGGCGAGCGCGAGAAGCGGGCCGTCCCTGAGCGGTGCGGCGGCCTGCCACGCCTCCTGGTTGCGCAGCTCCACGGCGCGGTCCCGGGCTTGCTGGGCCGTGGGATGCCCGGGGAGGAAGCAGTCCATGGCGTCCTGCCAGCCCTCCCGGATCTCCCGGAGCCGCCCGAGGGCCCTCTCGGATTCGCCGAGCCGTCGCAGCGCGGGGCCGGTGACGGGGTCGAGGTGGTCCTCGACGCGGGCAGTTGCCCGGATGCCGGCCACGAGGTGCGGGCCCTGGTCGGTGAGCGTGGTGATGTAGCGCCAGGCCGCACGGTTGCGGCCGGCCTCGGACTCGAAGCTGCCGGCCTCCCCACGGCGGCTCCAAGGCATGTCGGTTCCGGGGATGTAGACGGTGCTCAGTCGCTGCAGGCCCTCGGCGGCGAAGGTGAAGGAGTTCGTCCGCGCCTGCCAGGCGGCCTGCCGGTAGCCGGGCGCGAGGCGGTCCCGGACATCGGCCGCCACCGTGGCCGGCGTCGCGTCGGTGGGGAACACGATGCGGGCCGGGGGCTTCATGCCGCCGAGGAGGCTGTCGGGATCGTCGTCGGGCCGGGCAGCGCGGACCACCAGCTCGTGGCCGGGGCGCGGCCGTACGGCGAGGAACCGCTCACCGCCGGGGCCCGCGAGGAGCAGGGCGGTGTGCGGGGCCGAGACGCTGTCCCACGGCGCTGGACCTCCACCCCAGAGCCGCTCGCGCAGTTCGACGAGATCCCGGCCGGGGTTGAGGGGACAGGGCTGGACGGACCACCCGGGCAGGTGCTCGGCCAACTCGGCGGCCAGCGGCGGAACGGGCACGGGGCGGCGGGGCCGGTCGGGCAGTGCCCGGCCGTCCTCGTCGAAGTACACCCGTACGTACGTCTCCTCGCCGAGTTCGCTGTCGACGCGGGCATCGCAGGGCTTGAACACGGCGGAGGAGGACACCCACTGTGCGCCGTCGCGCTGGGTGGAGGTCAGTACGGGGTGCCAGTTGGCGTGAAGGGCGGGGCGCTGGTCGGGGCGGGCGGCGACCAGCTGCTCGAACTCCGTGAAGTCGGCCGCCGTGAGATGGGCGTGGTCGAGGTAGGACACAACGTCGTTGATAGACACTCGGGTTCAGGATTCCTGAAGTCGGGCCGGTCAAGCGGCCATGCGGAAGTCGGTGTCGTACAGCTGCTTCTCCCTGGAGTGGAGTAGGTGCTGCACGATGAAGCTCAGGCTGGCGACCTTCCACAGGCCCCGGCCGCGGGTGAGGGCGGCGATGGCCTGGGCTTCGACGCCGGTCAGACCGAGCAGAGCCATGGCGGCGGGGATCTGGTCCGGTTCCTGCCGGTAGATGATCCGGGTGCTGCAGTCGGCGAGCAGGCCCTCGGCGAGCACGCGACCACGCGATCCGGCGTCGCCCGCGGACAGCAGATCCGAAAGGCGGTGCAAGATCAGGAGGTTGGCGATGCCGAGACCCCGCGACAGCTTCCACTGCTGCTGCATCCGCTCCAGCAGGCCGACGTGCCGCATGATCCGCCACGCCTCGTCGTAGATCACCCACCGGCGACCGCCAGCGGGGTCCGCGAGGGCGGACTCCATCCACGCGCTCGCACAGGTCATGGCCAGCACCAGGGCCGTGTCGTCGCCGCTGCTGCCGAGCCGGGAGAGGTCGATCGAGAGCATCGGCGCGTCCGGGTCGAACGTCACGGTGGACGGCGCGTCGAACATGCCGGACAGGTCGCCGTGGACCAGGCGGCGAAGAGCGTGGGCGAGGTCATCGGTGGCGTGGCCGAGGCTGCCGGCTTGGTCGCCGAGGGCGGCATCCAGGCGCTCAGGTCGCCCGAGAGCCTGGGCGATATCGCCGAGAAGCGGCACCGTGCCCGTCGCCTCGGCGTCGGCGACGGCCAGGTCGAGCGCGACGTCCAGGCCCGTGTGCTCCATCGGCAGCAGGTCGCGCTTGAGCACGGTGGCCGCGAGGCTGGCCAACAGCAGGAGGCGCCGCTTGCGGACCTCGGCGGTCCAGTCCTCCTCGCTCACCCCGTCCGGACGCTGCGGTGCGTCCAGCGGATTCAGCTTGCCGGGCAGGCCGGGGCCGAGCGCGATCGTCTGGCCGCCGAGGGCCTCGGCCAGGCCCGACCACTCGCCCTTCGGGTCGGACGGGATGTAGATCTTGTAGCCGTGGGCGATGGCGCGGGTCGCTATGGACTTGGCGAGCGCGCTCTTGCCCATGCCGATGATGCCGCACAGGATCCCGTTCGGGTTCGTGAACCCCTCGATGCGGCCGGAGTTGTAGAGGGCGAAGGGGTCGTAGCAGAACGAGCCTTCGGCGTGGAGGTCGCGACCGATGAAGATCCCCTCGGCGCCGAGGCCGGCCTCCGCGAGGAAGGGGTAGGCCCCGCCGGCGACAGCGGTGGTCATGCGGTGCTTGGGCAGGCGGATCTTGCCGCCGCGCGCGGAAGCGGGACCGGGGCGGCCGGAGGCTGGGTAGAGGGGCCGCAGTTCGGGGTCGGCGGCCTCGCGCTCGCGTCGCACGGTCGGCAGGGTGGCGAGGCGGGCCTTGGTGCGGGCCTCGGCGTACCCGGCACGGGCGGAGCGCCGGTCGGCGCGGCTGGTCTTGCGCGGGATGAACAGGTGGGAGGCGGTGGCGCGGTTCCTGGGCATGATCACGGATTCCGGGGGTGAGAGTCAGCGGCGGACGAGGCCGGTGAACGGGGCGTGCAGGTCGGCGGGGGTGGTGCGGCGGCGGACCAGCTGCGCGGTTTCCTGGTGGCGGCGGCAGATGGTCAGCTCCGGCGCGCCCTCGGGAAGGCGGGCGCGGCACGCGTCGGGGCCGGGGACCTCACCGCTGCCGGGCCGGGGTGAGGCGTGGTAGGCGGCGTGGAGGTGGTCGGCGGCCTGCCACAGGCGGGTGCGGGCGGCCTTGAGGTGGTCGCCCTCGGCAGGCAGCAGCGGGGAGGTGCGCTGGGTGTGGGCACCGAGGAGGCCGTGCAGGGAGACCAAGTGCTCGTGCAGGCAGTCGAGTTCGGCGCGGGAGGCGACCAGCGGGCCGGTCGGGACGTTGAGCGCGCGATGGAAGTCGATCGCGGCGGTCGCGTACGGGACGAAGTCCTGCGCGGTGGCGGGGGTGGCCGGCATCAGGGTGCTCTTTCAGAGGGAGGGCGGGCCGGCATCAAGCGGCGAGGGCGAACGGCAGCGCGGAGGCGGTGAACGCCTCGGCCTGCTGCCAGGTGAGCGGGCGCAGGTCGAGCTGGGCACCCACGGCCGCGGTCTCCACCACGGCGCAGGCGGAGCGCAGTTCGTCCTCCGTGTCGGCGGACACGGTCAGCAGCCCGGTGAGGGCGACGTCGGCGTGGCCGGCGATCAGCTGCCGCTCGCGGTCCTGGATGTCCTGGTACTCCACCGAGTCGGCCTCGCTGGCCACCTGGCCCTTGCGGGCACGCTCGGCCGAGTCCGCGATCACCGACGCCTTCTTGCGGCGGACATCGCGCATCGCTGAGTCCAGGTCCTTCGGCTCGTAGGCCAGTGAGACGGTGCGGCGCACACCCGAGGCGAACATCAGCTGGTGCAGGAAACCGGGGTTGACCTGCGTGCGGGGCCAGTTCTCCACCCAGTAGGTGGTGTGGTGGGCTGAGTCGGTCGAGATGTGGTCGGCCTTCTCCACCACGACCACCGGACCGGCGGCGGCCGGGTCGGCGGCCGGTCGCCCGTCCTCGGACCAGCGGTCCAGCGCCGCACGGGACTTCGGGTCATAGGCGGTACGGGCGACGGCGGCGATCTCGTTGGCGTTGAGCCAGCCGGTCGGGTTGAGGCCGGCGTTGCGGGCGGACTGCTCGAACGCGGAGGTGAGCTGGGCCAGGACCGCGAAGCCGCCGGTCAGGCCGCCTCCGGCCTGGTTGATCAGCCGCCGGGCGGCCTTGAAGTCCATGGCGACGGCGACGTATGCCTCGTGCGGAGCGGCGGCCGGACCAGCGCCCCGGATCAACTCCCCGTACAGCTCGCCGGCGAGCGGCGCGTCGGGGTGGCCGTGCTCCTCCCAGTAGCGGCGAAGCGCGTCGCCGGTGTCAGGGACGGTCCGCTCCACCACCTGGATCCGGGCGACCTGGCCGGTGCGGGCCAGCGCCGCGAGCGCGCGGCCCCAGCCGTTGACGTTGGCGCTCTGGGTACCGGGGTCGAGGAGGGCGTAGGCGCGGGAGGAGACCTTGACGATCGCGGTGAGGGTGCCGGCGTGCGGGTCGTGGACGGCGCCGTAGCGGCGGTCCGGGGCGGTGACCACGCGCAGGCTGGCTGCGCTGCCGGGAAGGTGGAGCAGACCCTCGCGCACCGGTCGCCGGGAGGGGCGGGCGAGCCAGATCAGCTGGCCGCGCAGGCGCCGCAGGCCGTAGCGGGCGGCGATCGGTGCCCAGTCGGCGAGGGTGCGGCCCCGGTAGCGGATGAACACCAGCGCGGCGACACCCGCCCACAGGGGTATGAGCTGCAGGGCGCCGGTGACGCCCCGGGTGGTGAGGACGGCGAGCAGCAGCAGGCCGGTGATGGCGCAGGTGATCAGCTGCGGCGCGCTCAGGCCGAGCAGGATGCCTCGGCGGCTGCGGTGGGGGAACTTGACGGACGCGGGAGCGTCGGGCGTCGAGGAGGACATCGGGGTTCCAGAGGGGTGAGCGTGCGGGCGGTGGTCGGGGGCTCGGCGTTCTTCTGGACGTCATCGCGGGGCTCCTTCGAGAGTTCGGGCCGGGGGCCCTGGGGCGGGCGGCGAAGGGCCGCCCGCCCCAGGAACAAGAGCCGGTCAGGAACCGGGCTCGGTGGGCCGGTTCGGGAAGACGAACCGGGACGGTGCTCCGGCCGGGGGCGGTCCGGAGCCTGCTGGCGGTGCCGGGACCGAGGGGGCCGGACCGGGCGCCGGGGGCGCGGGTGCGGCCGGGGTCGTCGACAGTTCCGGTGCGGACGGAGTGGCAGGCTGGGCTGCGGCTCCATCCTGGCCGCCGCCGGACGACGGCTGCCCACCACCAGAGCCGGAGTCGGCCCGGGTGATCAGTGCGGGGATGCCGGGCCGGGTGACCAGGGCACGTCCGCGGTCGCCGGGCGCGGCCGGGTCCTCGCCGAAGCGGAACTTCGTCGGCTGCTGCGCGGGGCCGGCGTCGATGCCTTCCTTGCTGATCCGCCCGGTCGGGTCGATGCCGGTGGAGGCACCGCCGCCGTTCATCCCGGGGACCTGGTTGGGGCCCTGCGGGGCCGGGACACCGGTGCCCATCTGCATCGCGAGGCCGGCAGCGGTCTTTGCCGCCCCAGCGGCCACCGCGACACCGGCAACGCTGGTGCGGTGCATGTCGTCGTGGCCCGAGCCGTCCGTCGCCCAGTGGATGAACTTGTAGCAGGCGTACGGGCACAGCAGCACGAGCACCATGATCACGACACCGGCCATGGCGTCGGAGAGGGCGCTCATCCCGTCATGGGCGTTCGAGTTGCCGATCGCGGAGATGCCGGTGATGAACACGATGGTCATCAGGAGCTTCGACGCCACCAGGGTGGCGGTGGCCTCGATCCAGCCGCGCCGCCAGCGCTGCGCGACCTCCCAGCCTCCGCCGGCCCCGGCGAAGCTCGCGAGGACGACCAGGACCAGGATGCCGACCTTGCGGGCGACCATCGTGCCCCAGTAGAGGAACGCGCCGATCGCGCACCCGATGGCCACCAGGGATGGGATCGTCCAGCCGAGCCCGTACATGGCGCCGAGTTCGGAGACCTTGATGATCCGCCGGATCGCGTCCTCCAACGTGGTTCCGGCGGCCTTGAACAGGCTGTCGGACAGCGCGTCGACGACCGTCACCGCAACCGAGGTGAAGGAGATCGCGCAGAAGGAGAACAGGACGCCGGTCATGGTGCCCCAGGCCGCGCGGGCCAGCGCCCGGTCGTCGCGGCGCCAGGCGGCGAGGATCAGCTGCGCGCAGAACGTGCCGACCGTGAGGATCAGGCCGATCGGCAGGATCAGCTCGTAGTTCTGCCGGAACCAGCCGGCGTTGAGGTCGATGCCGGTGGTCTGGTTGACCGCCTTCGAGGCGAGGTTGACGGCGCTGGTCGCCAGCTCCGTCATCGACTTGGTGATCCACGCACCGATGCCGTCGGTAATGCTCTTGCCCGGATCGGAGACGAAGTTGATCGCGTCGACCGCGTCGCAGACCTGGCTGATCATGGGGACGTCGCAGACACCCATGGGGGAACCTCCTTCCTGGGGTTAGGGCGAGACGGTCGGCAGCACGCCGACCAGAGCGCAGGGACGGTCGGGGCGGCACTGGACGGCGAGGGTGGACGAGCGGTCCTCGGCCCCGCCCTGCGGGGCACCGTTCCAGGAGATCGACTGCTTGCCGGTGACGGTGACGGCGTAGATGTACGCCTGCTTGATCGCCCCCGGATCGGCCTGCAGCGCCCTGGTGAACGTGTCCGGGAAGTGCGCCTCGTCCGCGGTCGCGGTGGCGAGCTGGCCGGAGTCGGCCATCCGTCCCCACAGCAGCGGCGAGGGCACCAGGCGGTCCACCGAGCCGGCGTCCGCGTAATTCCCCTCGGCCGTCAGCCACCGGTGGAGGCCGGCCACCAGCTCCGGCTGCGAGTACGAGCGGGTGTCGTACGACCACAGCGCCACCGCCGCAGCCTTCGCGTAGCCGATCGGATCGTGCGTCGACGGCGGCGACGGAACCGAACCGGCACCACCCGCAGGCGACGCCGACGCGGAAGCGCTGGCAGCAGGCGAGGAACTGGCCACCGGAGAAGCAGGTTTGGGCGTGGATCGGGTGTCGCGGGTGAAGTACGCGAGCGCGCCGGCCAGGACGACGAGGACCACCAGGACCACGAGGCCGAGCAGCGCCCGGCGGCGCACGCGCGATGCGCCGCCGGACACGCCTTCACGGGTGAAGGAACGATTCTGCATCAGTGGACCTGACCGCCAAGGCCCGAGAAGAACGCCACGATGCCGTTTGCCGCACCGATCAACAGCGCGGCACCGGCCGACACCAGCACGCCCTTCTTGCCGTTGGCCTCGGCCTGGTGGCCGCCCGAGTGGTGCCCCCAGGCCCAGACCCCGGCGCTCACCGCGAGCGCGCCGACGATCGCGATGATGCCGAACAAGTTGATCGAGCCCATCACCTGCTTGAGGACCGAAAGGCCGGGCAGGCCGCCCTCGTTCGGGCTGATGCCGGGATCGAAAGCGAGCTGCGTGGCCGCGTTCGCGAGAAACATGGGAACTCCAGTTCGAATATGGGCATGCGAAGGCAGCCCGGGAGGGGAGGAGAGGGAGAGGGAGGGGGAGAAGTGCCGGTCAGACGACGCGGCGGGCTGCGAGGATCTCCGGTCGCCATTCGGCGAGCGTCGAGATCTTGACCACGTCACCCGTGTGCGGGGCCTGCACGACGAGCCCCGAGCCGATGAACATCCCGACGTGTTCTGGCACGGCGGCGGTGCCCCGGGTGAAGAGCAGGTCACCGGGCTTGAGGGCGTCCGCCGAGACGGCCGTGCCCTGCTTGACCTGGTCGTAGGTGGTCCGCTCCAGGGAGACGCCGGCGGCCTTGTAGGCCATCTGCATCAGCGAGGAGCAGTCGCACCGGCCCATCGGGTCCGGCCCGTGCGAGTTCTCGCACGTCCCGCCCCACTGGTACGGGGTGCCCAACTGACCGAGCGCCCAACGGATCGCGGTCTGGACCTGCTGGGGGGCGTCGGTCGGAATCGTGTACCCGGCCGGGAGCGAACCCGCCGGGATGGTCCCGAAGTTGGTGCCGTCGCCACCCGAGGTTCCGCAGCCGCCGGTGCTCGGCGAGGGGCTCGTGGTGCCGCCGCCCGAAGGAGTCGGCGCCGGGGTCGGGCTCCCCCCAGGCGGTGGGGCGGTGCCAGGGGTGAGCAGCGGTTCGATCGCCTTCTGCAAGGCGGTCGCCAGCGGCTCCCACTTCGCGTACGCGTCGGGGAACCCGCTGCGCTGCACCGCCTGGGCGGCCTGGGTGACGGTCATCGACTGCCAGCCGCTGACCTGCTGGAGCGCCTCGTAGAACTTCGTCGAGGCGTACACCGGCTGCATGATCTGCGCCGGCGTGCCCCAGCCCTGCGAGGGCCGCTGCTGGAACAGGCCCAGCGAATCGCGGTCCCCGTAGTTGATGTTCCGAAGTCCGCTCTCCTGGAGCGCCGTTGCCAGGGCGACGATCTGCCCGCGGACGGGGATGTGCATCGCCACGCCGGTGGCCTGGATCGTCTTGGCGTTCGGGATCTGCTCGTCCGGCTTGTCCAGTCCGGCCACGGCCGGCGCCGACAGCGGGCTCGAGCCCTTGAGGATCGACTCCACCTGCGCCGCGACGGCGGAACTGTCCACAGCCTGTGAACCACCGCCGGTCGGACAAGCCGTCGCCGACGCGTTGCCCGCGCCGACGATCACCACCGGCAGGGCCAGCATCAGCGGACCGCAGGCGAGAACGCCGACGAGCGTGCCGACGGTCTTCTTCACGGCCGCCGCCGATCACCGAAGCAGCGCAGGGCAGTTGGCAGAGGTGGATGAGGGCACGGGTGTGCCAGGGCATGCTGCATCGCAGCGGCTCCTTGCGGGATTCGTAGGAGGGCGCGGTGCCGGACTCTCGTGCGAAGAAGTCACCGGCACCGCGCCGGTCGTGAAACCGCCCACGCTCAGGGCGGGCCCGGGTCAGAGGAGTTGGTAGCTCCCGGACGCCGGTCTCGGGTCACGCGCGGCAGCCAGCCGCGCTCGTAATCTCAGCCGGAACACAGCAGCCTCCTACAGGGTCGAAACGATGTGGGCGCGGGGTCCGTAAGCAGCCCCGTTGGACGAGACAGCACAGGACAACACAGGCCGTCCCGGGCCGAGTTGGCCACCGGCCCGGTTGGCATGGCCAGACAGTAGACGCGAAAGTCGGCCGCACCAAACGACCCCCGACCAGGCCCGGAACCTCCCTCGCCGCTCGTTAGGTCCGGCCGCCGATCGCCGCTACCTTCCTCCACATCCCCGCTCCCGGCGGCTGCCGCCGGGCGCCGCCCGGAGCGGGCCCAACCACGCCCTGAAGGAAGAACCCATGAGCTACAAGCTGCACCGAGGCGACGCCCTCACCGTCCTGAAGTCCCTCCCGGACGAGAGCGTCAACGCGGTCATCACCGACCCGCCGTACAACAGCGGCGGCCGGACCAGCTCCGAGCGCACCAGCCGCGACGCCCGCGCCAAGTACGTGACCTCCAACTCCGCGCACGACCTGAAGACCTTCCCCGGCGAGAACCGCGACCAGCGCTCGTACCGCTCGTGGCTCACCGACCTGCTGACCGAGGCATACCGGGCGAGTACCGAGCACTCGGTCGCGATGGTCTTCTCCGACTGGCGACAGGAGCCCACCACCAGCGACGCACTGCAGATGGCCGGGTGGACGTGGCAGGGCACCATCCCGTGGATCAAGCCCGCCAGCCGTCCGCGCAAGGGCGGCTTCAAGCAGTCCGCGGAGTTCATCATCTGGGGCGTCAAGGGCACCCTCGACAACAGCCGAGACCTCTACCTGCCCGGCCACTTCATCGCCAGCCAGCCCCGCAAGGACCGGGTCCACATCACCCAGAAGCCGCTGGAGATCATGCAGCAGCTCGTCCAGATCTGCCCCGAGAACGGCACCGTTCTCGACCCGTTCACCGGCAGCGGCTCGACCGGCGTCGCCGCCCTACGCGAAGGCCGGCGATTCGTCGGCGCCGAACTCTCGCCGCACTACGCCGACGTCGCCGAGCAGCGCCTGCGCGCCGAGCTGACCAAGGACGACTTCGTCCTCGCCGGACCGGAGGCGTGACGGTGAGAACCTCGGACAGCCGGCACCTACCGGCCCGCAGACGCACAAGGGCGGCTGGAGCATCAAGCTCCAGCCGCCCTCGCCGTTTGGTCAGGCCGCCTGAACCGCCCGCTCGATCAGCGGTCCCGCCTTCTTGAGGTCAGCCGCCGAGGCGATCCGCACCTCCAGGTCCCCGGTGCCCAGGTGGCCGATTCCGCGCATGTCGCGCGTGAAGCCCTCCTCCAGCTCCACCGTGTCCGGGTCCAGGCGCAGGTATGCCAGGATCACTCGGTGCGAGGCGGACGGCCGGAAGATCACGCTGGCCACGTTCTGCAGCCGCCGGTAAGCGATGTAGTGCTTGAGGACGACGGTCTCCACCTCGCCCGACGCGGTGAGCACCTCGTCCAGCTCGGCGTACAGATCCCGGAGACACTCCGGTACGTCGCCGACGACCGGCAGCTCGGCCGCCTCGGCGGCAGCCGCCGGCACCGCAGGCGTGGTCGATCTGCGCGAGGCTGCCGGGCTGACAGCGGCGGAGACCGGCTCGACCCGCTGCAGGCTCAGCAGCCCGCCGTCGAAGATCCGGTAGCGGACCAGCTCGATCGGCCACTGCCGCCCCAGGTCACCAACGGCCACCCGGTCATGGTGCGAGAACCCGGCCGCGATGCACAGCGCCCGGGGCGCACGCCAGTCGATGGACTCGGCCGCCTCGGACCCCAGCTTCTCCCGGACGAGGGCCTCGAACTCGTGGTGGCTGCTCTTCACCCAGGTGAGGTAGGAGACGGCCTGGGAGACGACTCCGCTGTCGTTGCCCTTTTTGAACTCGATCACGACGGGCACGCCGTTCTCGTCCAGGCCCAACGAGTCCACCCGGCCCCGGTGCCACGGACCGGTCGGGTACTCCGACGCCAGGAACCGGATGCCGAGCATGGCCTCCATGCTCGCCTCCACCCGGCGCTGCAACTGCACCTCCAGCGCCACCGTCGAGCTGCGCAGCTCCACGTCCTGGCCGTCCGCCCCGAGTCGGAACACCTTCAGATCAGCCACCCACGCCCCCTTCGCACGACCGTACGGAGGAACCAATCCAGAAGAGGAGCGACGTATTCCTCCTCACTTCTGTCGGCGGGGTCCGCGGCTCCGCTGAGACCTTCGACTGCTGTGCGGCGCCGCCCAGCATGTTGGGGGCGGGAAACTCAGCGGTTGCTGGGAAAGGGACTTGAGACTCGGATCGTGTCTACAGTCGCTGCGCCGTCACGAACCACCCCAATCAGCGGTATCTGCCTACTCCGGTCTGACGGACCGAGCGGGACCTGACTGACGTGTGAAACGGCAGCAGGACGGTCAGCACGGTGGAGGAAGCCAGCCACCCGAGGGCACCGAGAAGCACGACGATCAGGACTGGCAGCTGCGTGCCGGCGAGGAGTCCCGTTGCGAGCGTGGTGTTCACCAAGCCTGCGCTGACTGCCATCTGCACTTCGGCGTGGTGTCGCACGAAGGCCGTGCTGAGACCACGTACGAGTGGCTTTTGTAGCGCAAGCAGGAGTGGGCACATCACCCAGCTGAGGATCAACACGCCCCACCAGGGCATCGGCGAGATGATCAGGAGCAAGAGGCAGGAGATCGCGGTCATGCCCATGGAGACGAAGAACCCGCCCGTGCCGTCCTCGTCTTCGGCCGTGGGCACGTCGAGTTTCATTCCGACGACCAGGAGCAGAGCCGCGGCGATGGCAACGGGGACCGTCCAGCGCACGGACCAGGAAGCGAAGGCGACCAGTTGAAGTCCGATCAACACGGCACCTGCCAGCGCGCTTCGTCCCACGGCCTTGTTCCTAGCCGTCCCCGGGTTCGTGGGCGCGGCCTTCGGCTCGGGCTCCGGCGGGGCGTCGAGTGGTGCGGGGTCACGCCGGGCCGGCACGGTGCTGCCCGGAGAGCGGGCTGGGGGTGCGTCGAGAACGGTCGGAGGATGTGGCGCTGCGGGCTGCGCCCACCAAGCGGTCCTAGTCGGGGCTGACGAAAGGTCCGGGGCGACCGTTGAGGGTGGCGTGGAGTGCGGGCGCTGTGCGGGGATCGCGAGCAGCGCGTCGATCGCCTCGATGACCTGGGCGGCGCTGGCGGGCCGGTCATCAGGCTCCTTCGCCAGGAGTTGGAGGACGAGTTCGTCGACTGCGGCGGGGATGGAGGCGCGGTGGCTGCTGGGGGCTTGGGGTTTCCGGGTCAGGTGCTGGTGGAGGACGGCCAGCGGCGCTCCGGTAAAGGGTGGTTGGCCGGTCAGGAGGGTGTGGAGGAGGCATCCGGCGGCGTAGAGGTCGGCGGAAGGGCCGATGTTCCGGTCGCCTTGGGCTTGTTCCGGGGCCATGTAGGCGGCTGTGCCGATCGCGTGGCCGGTGCCGGTGAGGGCGAGGTCCTCGTACAGATGCTTGGCGATGCCGAAGTCGAGGATCTTGACGGTGCCTCCGGGCAGGAGCATGGCATTCGCTGGCTTGATGTCTCGATGGACAAGTCCGGCCCGGTGGGCGGCGGCGAGACCGGTGCACACCTGCAGGATCCAGTCCAGGGCGTCTTCGATTGGCGGGAGTGCCCCCTGAGAGATGATCTCTTCCAGGGATTGCCCTTCGAGGAGCTCCATGACAAGGAACGGCGCGCGGCCGTAGTCGGGTCCAGTGCGGCCGAAGTCGTGGATCGTCACGATGTGCGGACTGCTGAGGTTGCCCGCGGCCCTGGCTTCCGCAGCGAAGCGCTCGATGCTGGCGGACGCCGGGTCGGCGCCCGTCAGCAGCTTGACTGCTACCGGGCGGCCGACCCGTTCGTCGAAGGCGCGCCAGACCTGGCCCATACCGCCGGAGCCCAGGATTGATTCCAGGCGGTACCGGTCATCCAGCCTTGCTCCGTGCATTTCCACCCCGTCACGGCCTTGGGAGCGCGGTTGGTCTGGGTGCGCTCTACCGGTCGTGCACTCTATCGGGCTGTGCCCCCGGCCGTGCGTGGTCCTCCAACTGGAGGTCTGGGTGGCGAGGTCAGGTCATGCACCAGCCCGAGTCGCAGCCGCTGTCCTCTGTCTCTTCGGACGGGATCCCACGCTGGACAGGGATGGCCTCCGCGAGAGGTCGGCCGTAGCGAGTGAGGTAGACCGGGTCACGGCCGAGGGCAGCGCGCCGACCGTTCACGGTCTTCTCGAGTGCTATCGCCCGCGCGAAGAGTTCCGGCTCAGTCTGCCGCTGCTGGCGCCAGGCATCGACCGTGCGAAAGGGGCAGAAGAAGCAAGAGCTCTTCGGTGGTACGGGGAGGCCGGCGTCTCTGATGATCTGTTCGCAGTCGGTGCGCCGTAGCCGAAGGTCGAGCAGTGGGTAGTCGATCTGCTCGTGTGGTTCGCTTCGGCGCCGGTTCGCCCTGTGGATCTCGTCGACGGAAATGCCGATCCCCACAGTCGCTGGAGCGTCGGCGGTCGCCCCGTGTTGCCGGAGCCAGCGCCCGACCACCTTGATCTTGAAGTCGGCGGTGCAGGATCTACGCCCGGGTGCTCCGTTCGCCATCCGCACCGGGATGGGGATCGAGCGGGTGTCGGGCCGGTTCAGTCGCTCCATGAGGGTCTCGGTGGTGCCGTCGCGTCGCGTCCGCCGGAGCTGGTGCAGCTCGAGCCCTGCCCTGGCCGCATAGGGCGCGGCGATGTCGCGGATGTAGGCGAGAGTCGCGGGGTGCTCGCTGTCGTCGCCGACGTTGGCGAACAGGAAGGTGGGGTAGTTGATCTCGCGCCGAGCGGCGAGAACGAGGAGCGCCGTGGACTGGACCCCGCCGCCATAGGAGATCGCTCTCACGAGCCGACCTCCCATCCACAGGGTGTGGATTGTCCGCCGATGGCGCGTGGCAGAACCCTGCGCGTACGTGTGTTGAGTGGCATGACGCCCCCTGGTTAGAGCTGGTCTCGACATGGGAGACTCTATGGATAGAATCTCAAACGTCAACTGATTCTCTCAGCGAAGGGCATGCGGGTGCAGCCACGCGGGAGCATGCCGAGGGTGTGCTGGGCGGGGAGCGTCTACCGCTTCGGTCGGATGACCGTGGTGTGTCCCTCGGACAGCATTGCGGTGACGAAGGCGACCGCTTCGTCCTGCTCGGAGCTGGTGAAGCTCTGCGCTTCCGGCAGTGGCTTCTTGGGTGGTCGCGGCTCGTCCGCCACCCTGCGGCCCCGTGGCTTCTGTGGAACGCGCTCACCGGCCTGCAGCCGCTCGATCTCCTCGGTCACAAGGCCGCGGCCTCGCTCGGTGGCGTCCGCGATGATGGTGTCGAGCAGCCAGAGGGGGGACCGGGAGAGCACCAGATCGGCTTCGGCGATCCGCCTGCGGTGTCGCCACCGGGACACCGTCTGTTGGTCGGTACCGAGCGCTAGGGCGACTTCCTGGATCCCAACGATGACGGGCAAGAGCTCGCGGCTCTCGAGGCGGTACCCGCCGGGGATCTTCGCTTCGTACTGTCGCAGACGCTCCTCGGTGACGTGCCGGCCAGCGCGGCCATCGAGGTCGAGGACGGTGTCCAGCAGCCAGTATGGGTTGCCCGAGGCGACAAGATCTGGCTCGCTCAGCGTGCCCTCGGCGCGCCACTTTGCCGATGTCTGGCGCTCGATGCCAAAGAGATCGGCGATCTCGGCGTGCCCCAGCAGATACGGAAGCCGTACTGCTGTCATGTCCCGAGCCTTCTCCGCCGTACGCGCCACAATCGAGCCCTGTTGCGGGCGCCATCAAGATACCGCGCTGCTCGACTTCGCACTGGGCGGTGCCGTCCGAGCCAGGGTCGCCGGGAGCCGGAAGCGCGGCCTTGGCCGCGCCGACCAGCCCCCGGCCGCGCTACGCGAGCTCCTTGCCCTGCCGGATCTCCCAGGGGCCGGTGGGCACGAAGTGGACGTCGTCGAAGTAGTGGAGCCAGGAAGCGATCGTCTCGACGGTGCGCTGGGCCTGCTCAGCGGAGAGCTCTCCTGCTGCCAGCAGCTCGGTCTGCGCGTCGGCAAGGTTCATCCGCCCCGCTGCCGTCAGTGCGCGCAGTTCGGGCATGGCATGGAGACGGGCCAGGACTTCGGCACCGAACGCTTGCTCGTCGAGGCCGGGGCCAATGTCGAGGTGAGCGAGGTCGCGGAGTACGCCGACGAGCACGTCGTTCCCGATGTGACGGTGTCGCCCGTTGTAGACACGGTAGAGCCGTTCTGGGTTGCGCGTTTCCGGCAGCCACCGGTCCGATTGCTCGTCCTGGCCAGGCACGACGACACGAGGGCTGTCTTCGTCGGCCCTCATAAGAGATGCCTGCTCGCGAATCTGCTCGGCCAGCTCCACCGTCCCGGGCACCGTGGTGGCCTCGAGAGCGGCCAGAACCCGCTGCACCTCCGGGTGGGCCGTGTCGGCTTCGACGAGGAGTTCGACGTTCGCCGCAGGTACACGGCCGGTGGCCTTGCCCGTGAGGTTGGCGGACCCCACGAGGCAGCGATCATCAGCCACGTACAGCTTCGCGTGCAGGTTGTGGCACAGCCGGATGCTGGCACGTCCGTCCCGCTTTGCCAGCTCGGCGATCTCCGGATCGGAGACGCCGGCGGCCACCTCGGGTACCGACCAGCGGGTGACGCAGGTGATCTCCTCCACTCGTGCGGGAACAGCGCCGAGCGTCGCCTGGAAGACCTCCTTCTTGATGAAGGGGGCCACCAGGATGACCCGGTCGGTCGCGGTGGCGAGGAGCTGCTCGATCTGCCGCCAGACGTGGTCGACCGTCACTCGTCGTCCTCGTCGTCGGCGTCGCTGGCACCGAGGAACTCACTGGCGATGCGGCCCCAGTCCTGGCGCATCCGCTTCGCGCGCTCGCGGGGCTTCTCGGGCTGCTCGTCCTCGAATCGCGCCCAGGAGATCAGGATGAGCTTGAAGGCGTTGGCGGCCAAGGTCAGACGCTCGGCGAGTTCCTCGCGGCTCGCGCCGTCGATGTCCCCGTCGAGGACGGCGATCAGGTCGCTGTAGACCGGGTGGTCCATGTTGAGGGCGACCTGGAGCATGCCGGGGATGTACTCGACGTTGAAGAAGGCCGGCGAGTCGGGGTTGCGGCTGGTCAGGAGTCGGACGTGCTTGCCCTGCGACATCGTCTCCTCGATGATGCGCTGGGCGTCGGCCGGGGTGTAGCGGTGCGTTTCGACCAGGCTCTCGTACTGGAGCTGCTTGCTCTCTTCCTCTGTGGTCTCTTCCGCGAGCTGGTCTGTCAGGCTCGGTCGGGTTTCGGTGCGCCGCCGCTGCACCGCCACCTCGGCTTGGACCTCCGCCACCTCGTGCCGCTTGCGGCTGGCCCGGGTGCCCTCGGTCTGGTGCGCCAGTTCGGTGCGCAGGCGGCCGAGGAGCTTCTCGCGGATGTGGTAGACGATCTCGATGAGCGGCAGGCGGGGGTCGCCTTCGTCGCGCAGCTCCTCCCGGTACTCCTCCCAGGACAGACCGGCTGCTTCCTCCCGCCAGTTGAAGTTGGCGAGGCTGGAGAAGATCGTCGCGGACTGCTTGTTGTTGGTGACGCCGAAGACCTCGTCAAGGTCCGGCGGGAAGTCGATCTCCACTCCCCACCAGCGCTCGACCGGGTCGTAGGAGTTGATCCATCCGGTGTCGAGGTCGAGCTCGCGGTCTGCGCGGATGAGGGAGATCCCCAGGTTCTTCGCGGCGTGCTTGCCCCACGGCGTCTCGCCGGGCTTGAGGCTCGGTGCCACGTTCGCGGGCCACGGCTCGCCCGGGATGTCGGTGCGACGCGCGGCGTCCACCGAGAGGGAGGAGCGGACGTGAACCGGGTACTCGTGCCCGTTCGCGGCCCGGACCATGAACCTTTCGACCCCGACTTCGCCGGTGTTGCTGGCGCCGAAGGGCCGGAACATCGGCTTCGTGTCGAAGGGGGCCGGTGTGGCGCTCGGCGTCATGAGGTAGAGCGGGTCGTTCGGGCGGGTGTCACCGGCGCCGGGGAGCTGGGCCCAGCCGCGCACCGGGACGAGCTTGATCCGCCTGCCCTTGGCGATGAGGTTCCGGTAGATCCGTCCGATCAGGTTCTCGGTGTTGGCGACGGTGGTCTGGGCGCCGCGCCACTGGACGCGTTCGAGTTCGGTCCACTGCACCAGGGTGCCGGAGCTGCCGAGTCCCTCGGACAGGGCTTGCCATTCGTCGGGGACGGCGTCGAGCTTGGGCTCCGGTACTTCCTCAAGGCCCTGGCCGATCTCCTTGAGGTCGAGGTAGGTGTGCAGTGCGTTCTGGGGCCCGTTGGTCCAGGACCAGACATCCACGCGGTTGCACTGCGAGATGCTCGAGTTGGGCAGGCCGACGCCGAATCGGCCGATGCCCTTGCGCTGCTGCCGGGTGCCGGCGCCGAACCGCAGGGACTGCCGGAGGGTCTCGGGGTCCATGCCGGTCCCGTTGTCGAGTACGGCGATCTTCTCGACGCGGTACCGCGCGCGCTGCCCGGTGTGCTCGTTACCCTCCACGACGAACAGTTCGACGAGGTCGGCTTCGGCTTCGAGGCCGTTGTCGATGAGTTCGGCGATGGCGTGGGCGGTGGACTTGTAGCCGCTGTCCTGCAACGCCTTGACCGTCAGGTCAGAGGTGACGATCGAGTACTTGGATGTCATCGGGCCTTCCACACGTCCTCCCAGTTGGTGAATGCTTCCGCTACGTCTCCGAAGCCGGGGAGCGCGGGGTCGATCACGGTGACGATGTCGCAGGTGGGGGTGCCGCCGGCTTTCGGGCCGCGGATGACCCGTCCGACCATCTGGCTGTAGAGGACCAGGGACCGGGTCGGGCGAGCGATGACGGCTGCGCTCGCCGCCGGGGCGTCGAAGCCGGTGGTCAGGACGCCGTAGTTGGAGAGGATCATCGGCCTGGTGCTCGGTCCCTTGAACCGGGCGATGGCCCGATCACGGTGGCGTGGAGAGGACTCGGCTGTCACCTGGTCCGCGTCGAGGCCCAGCACGGACAAGATCGCCACCAGCAGGCGGCTGTGCTCGACGGATGCCGCAAAGAGGAGGATCCGGCGGTGGTGCTGGCTGAGATCGAGCACCGTCCGAACGACCTGCAGGTTCCACTGCACGTTGCCGGCGAGCCGGGCCATGAGGGTGTCGGGGATGTCGAACGAGGCGGCGAGGGCCTGCTTGTCCCGGCTGCTGAGCGTGGTGCCGGAGTCTGCGGCCACGGTGCGAAAGTGCGGGCGGGCGAGGTAGCCCTGTTCGATGAGGGCAGTGACGGGATTGTCGTAGCCGTCGATCTCCAGCATCACCTTCTGGCGTGCGAAGAAGTCCGACAGCTTCTCGTCTTCGGTGATGTCGGCCCAGGTCCGGCCGGGGGTAGCCGTGAGGCCGAGCAGGCTGGAGTCGCTGCGCAGGGTGAGTGCGTCGACGGTTCGGCGGTAGGTCGGGGCGATGGCCTGGTGGGCTTCGTCGAAGGTGGTGAGCGTGGTGCGCATGCCGAGACGGTCGAGGAAGGTCGGGTCTGTGCTAGCGGCAGCGGTGGCCTTGTCGAGGCCGAGGATGACGATGCCGTCCTCGATGCCGTCGAGTTCGGTCGGCGCGTCCCCCCACATCCGCACCACGGAGACCTCTCGGTTGCCGAGTGCGGCCCAGGCGTTCTCGAACTCCACAGCCGCCTGTTCCAGGAGCTCACGCCCTCGGGCCAGCCATACCGCGACGGTCGGCTCGTGCCGTCGTAGGTGATCACAGATGATGTTCATGCCGGTTCGGGTCTTCCCGACACCAGTGGGCAGGTGCAGCACGACCCGTCGTTCCCCGGAGTACAGCAGTCGCTGCACTCGGCCGGCCGCAAGGCGCTGGTGAGGAAAGAGCCCGTACCGCGGTGTGCTGGAGCCCCTGAACGTCGGGGGCGGCTCGGGCGCCCGGTCGACGACGAGTCCCAGAAACCCGAGAAGCGTGCGGCGCTGGTCTGGCGACCAGGGCAGGGTCGTGAGGAAGTCGCCGGCCGTATCAGCAGGCGTCCGGCCGAGGCGGTCAGCGAGCTCGGCCCGCTTGCTCTCCGGGAGCAGTTGCAGGAACTCGGCGCGCCGTACCGGGTCGCCGACGATCTGCTCCGGGGAGACCGCAGATGCTGCGACCTTCCGGAGCGCTGCTTCGGTGTCCTGCCTCTGGTGCAGGAGGTCCAGGAGGTCGCAAGCCTGCTCGCCGAGGAGTCCGCGGATGTAGGGGAGGGGTGCGCCGCCTAGGACGGACTCGAACGCGATGCCGGGCGACCCCGTCATGCCGTGGCCAGGTGTGTGTGCATTCCGCCATCGCCGTACACCCGCGGTAGTTCCCCTCTGCCCGACCCGGTCGCCTGCGGTGTGACCTTCCCCTCGCACCGCGGCTGGTGATCAAACCCTAGCCCTGCGTGCCGACACGCCGCTGCCGGTCCCGGAAATCCGGCTGCTCGACGGCCGCAGGGCTCCCGGTCGTGGCCGAACTTCCTTGCGGGGCAATGGCATTCACCTCCCTATATGTCGCAGTGAACCTGTGGGAACATTTGTTCGCATGGCCGGTGGCATGTCGTGCCGGAGGTGCGGAAATCGAAGCCTTCACCCCGCCTGTCCTTCGCTCCGGCTAGGATCGCGGGGTACTACTGGTGGAGGTTCTCGCACCGGACGAGATGCTCCACCAGTTGATCGACCAGAGCAGAGCGAAATGGGGTGGAGTGTGACATTCGAGTCACCTGATGCGGTTCTGGCCTACCTCGACTACAACGCGACGGCGCCCACCCGCCCCGAAGCATTGGAAGCCGCTCTTGCCGCCATGCGCACGGTCGGCAACGCCTCAAGTACTCACCGGTCCGGCCGCGATGCCGCCGACCGGGTTGATCTGGCGCGCCGTCAGGTCGCTGGCCTCCTGAACTGCTCCCCCGGAGAGATCATCTTCACTTCCGGCGCCACCGAGGCGAACAACCTCGCCCTGCGGGCGGCGTTTTCCGCCGGGGGTCGGCTCGTGACGAGTGCGGTGGAACATCCGGCTGTGCTGGAGACCTCGAAGGCCCTGACCGTCGATATGCCCGGATCGCTCGTGGTGCTACCCGTCGACACCGACGGCCTGGTGGATCTGGCCGCCTTCCACGAGGCACTCGCCGGAGGCGGAGTCGCGGTCGTGTCGCTGATGGCAGCCAACAACGAGACGGGCGTGCTGACGGATCTCGCGCCGATCGTGGAAGCCGCCCACGAAGCCGGAGTCCTGGTCCACTCCGATGCGACACAACTGGTCGGCCGACTGCCGATCGATCTCGCCGAGACGGATGTCGACCTGCTGTCGCTGTCCGCGCACAAGTTCGGTGGCCCGCAGGGAGTCGGAGCGCTGTTCGTCCGCAGGGGCGTACGCCTGCCCTACCGCCCGCTGCTCTTCGGCGGCGGGCAGGAGCGCGGTTGGCGGGCCGGCACCCTGAATGTGGCAGGCATCGCCGGAGCCGGGGCGGCAGCCGAAGCCGCCCGTCTCTCCTTGGCCGACGAAGCGGAGCGGGTCGCACTGCTGCGTGACGCCCTGGAGGAAGCACTCGTTGAACAGATCAGCGACTGCCGGGTCAACGGTGCGGTGGGCCGACGCCTGCCTGGCGTGACCAGTATCACGTTCCGTGGAGCGCCAGCGGATGCGGTTCTCGCCTCGATGCCGGATGTGGCAGCTTCGGAGGGGAGCGCGTGCTCCTCTGGCGCGCCCAGCCCGAGTCACGTGCTCCTGGCTATGGGGCGCAGTCGGGAAGAGGCAGACAGCACCATCCGGTTCTCCCTGGGGTACGCCACGAGCACCCACGACGTCGAGCGAGCCGTGTCCTCCACGGTCCGAGCTGTCCGGCAGGTACGGGCTGCCCTGACGGCTGCGATATAACACAGCCCGCCCAAAGATCATCCAAGCCCGAACGGACACGGAGAACACCTCGCATGTCAGACAGCCGGCTCGCGGAAGCCGCCCATCCCTCCTTCGCGCGGCACGAGACGTTCGCGCCGCGCTTCGGGTGGCTCCATAAGGCGTACATGCAGGTGAAGGAGAACCCGGAGGTGTTCCTCGCCGAGGACGCCCCGGTCCTGCTCGGTGTCGGCAAGAACATGGTCTACGCCATGCGCTACTGGTCCCGGGCGTTCAAGCTGACCCGCGAGCACTACGGTGACGACACCAACTCCCGAGCGATGCTGTCCTACCCCACGTGGGAGGCGCGCTGGCTCCTTGACGAGAACGGCGCCGACCCGTACCTCGAGGAGCAGGGCAGCCTGTGGCTGCTGCACTGGTGGCTGCTGTCCTCCCGACCGGGCGCCAAGAGCTGGGCGCCATCCTGGTACGTCGCCTTCCAGCTCGCCCCGTTCGCTCGCTTCTCCGCACCCGACCTGACCGAGCTGATCGTTCGCCATGTGAACCTCTCCTACGAGGAGGCGCCGGTCGAGGCATCAATCGCGAAGGACGTCGACTGCATCACCAAGATGTACGTCCCGGCGAAGCGGGCCAAGGGCGGCGCACCCGGCGCGCTCGAGGACCTGCTGGCCTGCCCGTTCCGCGAACTGGGTCTGATCGAGACCGTGGAGCATCCCGTTTCCGGTCGGCAGGAGTGGGAGTTCACCACCGGCACGCGCATCACCCTCCCGGACCGGATCGTCGCCTACGCCTGCCTGGACTACGCCGCCACCATGACGCGCAACGCCGGCTCGATCTCACTCGCCCGGCTCGCCAACGAACACGGCGGTCCTGGACGGGCCTTCCGCATCCGTGAGCCCGACATCGCGGCGGCTGTGGAGCGTGTCGCGGCCACCACGCCCGGCCTGCAGCTCGTCGAAGCTGTCGGGCAGCGCAGCCTGGTCTTCACTTCCGATCCCTTCGAGCTCGCCTGGGAGGTCCTGGACGCCCAGTACGACCACGTCCGCAAGCGGGAGAAGTTCCCCACCCGGCAGGACTGGGCCCGCACCTACCCCAAGCTCGCCGCCGCCGAGGCCCGGGAGCTCCGCAACACCGTTGAGCAGCAGCTCCCCCTGATCGAGGAGATCTCCCAGTGACCACCGAGACCCCCTCGCGGCCCAAGGCCGCCCGCAAGACTTCCGGTGGCACCGAGTTCCCCGCTGGCATCGAGCTCGTCGGCTCCAGGATGCGCTCCACCAACGTGGAGCGCGACGTGCTGGACGAACTGCACTCGCCCTACGTGGGCACCCGAGCCCTCGACGTCCTCGACCGTCTGGCCAACGCCCTCGATGATCTGCGCCGCCCCCGCTCGTGGTCGCTCACCGGCGCCTACGGCTCGGGCAAGTCCACGCTCGTCAACCTGATCGACGCTCTCCTCGGGCACGACGAGGGACGCCGGGCCGAGGCGCACGAGGTCCTGGCCGGCACCAGTACCGGGCTGGCCCACCGACTTGAGGCAGGCCGCGCCGAGCTGGCGCCGGCCGGCTTCCTCGGCGCCGTGGCGACCGCCCGTCGCGAGCCGCTCGTCAGCACCCTTTCTCGGGCCCTGCACACCGCAGCCGAGCGCCGGTGGCCGACCCGCATGCCGAAGGCGATCTCCGCGGCACTGGTGCGGTGCGCCGATCCCGCGACAGCCGGGCCCGAGGATGTCATCGCCGCAGTCACCGCCCTGTGCGCGCAGCAGCCCCTGCTGCTGGTCATCGACGAGTTCGGCAAGACCCTCGAACACCTCGCCGGGCACAGCGAGTTCGCCACCGCCAAGACGGACCTGTTCCTGCTGCAGGAGCTTGCCGAGAAGAGTGCCGGCCCGAAGGGCCTGCCGCTGTTCATGATGACGCTCCAGCACCTGTCGTTCTTCGACTACGCGGCGCAGTCCAGCGAACTGCAAATCCGCGAATGGGCGAAGATCCAGGGGCGCTTCGAGAACATCACCTTCGCCCCCCACCTCGGCGATGCGGTCCAGCTGATGCGCCGCCGCCTCGACCAGTCCGGGGTCTCCGCATCCGGGCGGAAGCTGATCTCGGCCTACGCCGAGGCGGCCCAGGAGACGTGGCGCGACCACGGCCTCAACGATGTCGTCGCCCTCAAGGCGCAGGACTTCGTGGACCTTTACCCGCTCCACCCGCTGACCGCCGCCGCAGCGCCGTTCCTCGCCGCGCAGATCGGTCAGCACGACCGCAGCCTGACCGGGTTCCTCAACAACGACGAACCCAACACCGTCCGCCGCTCCCTGGAGACGTTCTCCAGCGACAAGCCGCGCCGCGCCAGCACCGTCAAACTTCCGCAGCTTTACGACTTCTTCCTCGACTCCGGGCGTACCTCGCTTCTTGCGTCCACCAACGCGAGCAAGTGGATCGAGATCGAGTCCCGTGTGACCCTGGCCAACGGCCTGTCCACCGCGGACCAGAACGTGCTGCGCACGGTCGGCATGCTCAACCTGATCGACGAGGACGGTGCGCTGCGGGCAACCGCCGCGATGGTCTACTACGCGCTGCACGAGCCCGGCGAGGCCGCCGATCCGAAGGCGTTCGCCGCTCTCGAAGACCAGCTCAACAGCCTCGTGACCCGCGGGTTCCTGGGATACCGGTCTTTCAACGGGGAATACCGGGCCTGGCGTGGGACCGATGTCGACATCGAGGGACGACTCAAGGAGGCGCGGAGTCACCTCGACGCCACCGCCGTCGCCCAGCGCCTCGGCGACTACCTGCCCTTGGCCGTGGCCGCCGGCCGGCACAGCCAGGTCACCGGCATGCTGCGTGCTCTTTTCGTCCAGGTCACCACCGCGCAGACGAAGCTCCTCAAGGGGCCCGACGAACTCGCCGACCACGCAGACGGGCTCCTGGTCTTCCACCTTGGCAGCATCGAGGACCGGCCCGTCATCGAGTCCTCCCTGCCGGTGGTCCTCGGCGTCACCGAAGAGCCCGACCTCGTCCTTCGAGCCGCCTTCAACCTCGTCGCGCTGGAGGAACTGCAGCGCGACAAGTCCCTCGACCCCGTCGCGCGGCGGGAGATCAGCCAGCGGACGTCCGGTGCGAAGCGCGAGCTGCTGGAGCTCCTCAGCGCCGCGTTCTTCCCGCCCACCCAGCGGGCGACCTGGCGGCTGTGGCGCTCCGGCATCGCCGCCGACGCCGAAGACGGGGAAGTGATCGAGGGCCGCAGCCTCAGCGGCCTTGCGTCCATCGCCTGTGACCGTGTCTTCCCCGCAACACCGCACATCCGCAACGAGATGCTCGGCCGGCACGAACTGACCAGCCAGGGTGCCAAGGCCCGCCGCGAGCTGCTGACCGCGATGCTGCAGAAGTCCGGCGAACCGTACCTCGGCATCGTCAAGTACCCCGCCGAGCGGGCCATGTACAGCGGCGCACTGGCCTACATGGGTCTGCACCGCGAAAACCCTGCGGCTGCCGACCAGTCCTCTCCCTCGCTCCTGCCCTACGGATTCTCCCGGCCCGGCCCGGCCCATCCGTACACCCATGAGGTGTGGAACGCACTCGAGACGGCATTGACCGAAGCACACCAGCGCACCAGCCTGGAGCGGATCTTCCGGGTCCTCATGGTGCCGCCGTACGGCGTCAAGGCCGGCGTCGTGCCGCTGCTGGTGGTGACTGCCCTCATCGTGCGCAGCCATGACGTGGCCCTGTTCGAAGACGGCTCTTACCTGCCCCGGCTGACGCCCGACGTGGTCGAGCGCATGGTGAAGTCCCCTGGCCGGTTCTCCGTGAAGGCCACACCGGTCGGCGAAGGACTGCGCCACAGCGTGGTCAAGAACCTGTCCGTGGCCCTCAAGGTGGAGCCGCCTCGTTCCCAGGCTCTGCGCAACCCTGCCCTGCTGGCGGTGACCCGCGCGCTCATGGAGCGAGTCATGGTGCTCACCCCCTACGCCCGGCGCACCCAGCGGATCAGCAAGGACGCCCTTGCCGTCCGCTCCGCCCTGTTCGCGGCGCAGGACCCGGACGAGCTGCTCTTCCAGACCTTGCCCAAGGCCCTCGGCCTGGATCCGATCACTCCCGAGCAGGGCAAGAGCACCGCCGGCAACAAGGGATACGTCGATCGGCTCGCCGCCGCGGCCGATGAGATCTCCGGCGCCGACCGCGCACTGCGCGCCGAGGCCATCGAGACGATCAGCCGGGAGTTCCGCCTGCCGTCCGCGCTCCCCAAACTGCGCCGGGCCCTGGCCGCTCGGCTGAAGGGCTTTGCCGGCGTCTCCCTCAGCCTGGAGCTGCGCGGCTTCGTCGCCATAGCGCTCAACGAGTACCTGGCGGACGACGACTGGCTGGACCCGATGATCGTTCGGCTGTCCCATGCCGCCCTCGGCGACTGGTCCGACAACGACGTCGCCGTCTTCGCCCGCCGGGTACGCGAGATGGCCAGCGCCCTCGACCGCGTCAGCCACCTGTACAAGAACGACGCGCCCGCGGGCGGCGCGGAGCAGGAACTCGAAGCCCGGCTGCTTACCCTGACCGACAAGGACGGGGCCGAACAGCGCACGCTGATCTACCTGCCCAAGCAGACCCAACGGGAAGCCGAGAACCTCGCAGTCAGCGTCCTGGCACAGGCCGAGAAGGCGCTCGGACCTGACGGTGCCCGGATCCTACTCGCAGCCCTGGCCCAGCGCGTCACCGAGCCCGCCACCACAGCCGAGAGGACGGAGTGATCATGACCGACACCACTTCCGGGAAGAAGGTCCGGCACGTCCTGGGCCTGTCCGGCGGAAAGGACTCCTCCGCCCTCGCGATCTACATGCGCGACCGCGTGCCGGAGATGGAGTACTTCTTCTGCGACACCGGCGCCGAGCTGCCCGAGACATACGAGTACCTCAACAAGCTCGAAGCCGCGGTCGGCAAGCCCATCGTGCGGCTGAACACCGACCGCGACTTTGACCACTGGCTCGAGGTCTACCAAGGCACCCTTCCCAGCCCCCAGATGCGCTGGTGCACGAAGAACCTGAAGATCAAGCCCCTGGAGGAATGGGTCGGAGACGACGAGGTCATCTCCTACGTCGCCATCCGCGCCGACGAGAACCGCCTCGGCTACGTCAGCACCAAGCCCAACATCACCGCGGTCTTCCCTTTCCGTGAGGACGGCATCGACCGCGACGGCGTCAACCGCATCCTCGACGAGGCCGGCACCGGCCTGCCCGCCTACTACGAGTGGCGCACCCGGTCCGGCTGCTACTTCTGCTTCTTCCAGCGCAAGCACGAGTGGCTCGGCCTCAAGGACCGCCACCCCGAGCTCTTCGACAAGGCCGTCGCCTACGAGGAGAAGGTGCGCCACCAGGACACCGCCATGCAGGGCCGCGACTACACGTGGTCCCAGGGCGAGTCCCTGCATGAGCTGATAGAGCGGCGGGAGGAGATCCAGGCAAAGCACGAGGCCAACCTCGCCCGCGCGGCCAAGCGGATCAAGCCTAACCGGCCGCTGCTGGAGGTCTTGTCGGACGCCCTCGACGCCGACGACGACGAGGCCGGCTGCTCCGTCTGCCACCTCTAGCGAGGAATCACGGTCAAGGGTCCAGTAGATGACAAACCGTCATCAACTGGACCCTTTTTCGTTCGACCACCCCGGTTGTCGCTGCCGCATGTAAGGATGTGTCCGCTCATCACACACGGTCACCCAATCGGAGCACAGGGGGAATGGCGACACCAGACACCGCTGCGCGTGCGGTCATCCGCCATCGGCTGGACGCCAGTCCCGCTCTCGAGTTCCAGCTCGGCATCACCCCGATGATGGACGTGCCGTCACATCAGGTCCTGCAAGACGATCTCCGGCGACTCGCTTCTCCCTGGGAGCGGCTCTCCGCGACCGAGAGCATCGTCAACGCGATACCCGACGAGCCGGGCCTCTACATGTTCGTCTGGCGCCCTTCAATCAAGCTGGCCATGGCCGACCGCACCGAGGGCAGCTTCCACCAGGTCCTCTACATCGGACACGCCGGCGGAGCTGGCCAGCTAGGTAACACGCTCAGGAACAGGTACCGGGACTACCGCAAGCACCTGCGGGGCAACCCCGAGAGCCTTTGGACCCGCGAGCCACCTACCAACCGGGACGACCTGCTCACCCACTATCTCGCATTGCGCCCTCTGGAGTACTGGTTCGCGACCGTCGAAGACCGATCGGCGATCAAGAACCTGGAGGACCGCCTGCTCCACCTGTACAACCCGCCCCTCAACATCCAGGGCGGTCCCACTCTTCGAGGTCGGCTCAGCACCGTCCCCAAGCCGGCTCTCCGCTCCTAGCTCGCAAGCTCCCTGACAACGAGGTACCTCATGCCGTCCAAGACGTTCGTTCCCGCCTTCGAGGCCAAGGTGGGCAACTGGACCTACTACTCCTGCCTGATGAGCTACGCCCAGGTGGCGCGCGAGATCAACTTCGCGCACGAGCTCGGCGGCAATCGCGATCTCGGCACGATGATCCAGCGTGGCGTCGGTACCCGCACGCAGGAGATCACGGAGTACCTGCTCACCAACGAGAACCGGTTCCTCGGTGCCCTCATCATCGCAGTCTGGGGCGGTGACCCGAACTACCTGCCGGTGACGATGGATTCCGAGAACCAGGCCGTTCTCCAGGGACTGGACCGCAACTTCGGCGTCCTCACGTTTGACGGTACGCAGCAGTTCTTCGCGCTCGACGGTCAGCACAGGCTCAAGGCCATCAAGGACGCGATCAAGCAGAATCCTGAGTTGGGCAACGAGGACATCAACGTCATCGTGGTGCCGCACTTCGACACCGCGGACGGCCGTCGTAGGACCCGGCGTCTGTTCACCAACATCAACCGGAACGCCAAGAGCACCAACCTGCAGGAGAACATCGCCCTCGACGAGGATGACAGCTTCGCCATCCTCACCCGCCGCCTGCTGGACGATGACGAGTTCCTCAAGCGCGACAAGGTCGTTCTCGTCTTCAGCAAGGTCGGCCAGGACGGCGAACTCGTCCTCGCTCAGCGCTCCATCAACCAGTCCAGCCCGGCATGGAGCACCATCGCCGTCCTCTACGACATCGTCAAGGAGATCGGCTACGACCTCCCCTGCACCACCGGCGAGGCCAAGCAGCGAGCGACCGATGAGCTCCTCGACCAGAGCTTCGAGCTCCTGTCCGTCCGCCTTCACGAGCTCCTCGACGCGTGCGGGAATCTCCGCGAGCGATACCTCGCCGCTCTGTCAGGGAAGGACCTTCGGGCGCCCAAGGGCCGTGATGGCGCCGGCCACCCGTTCATGCGCCCCGCCGTCCAGAACCAGGTCGCCAAGGTTGTGCGCCACATCCTCGAGCAGGGAGCACTGGAGTGGCCGGAGGTCCTGAAGCGGCTCTCTGCGCTCGAGTGGAAGATGACCGCCGCCCCGTTCTCCTCCATGTGGATCGAGACCCCTGAAGGGACGAAGGCCAAGGGCAAGATGGCCAGCGGCAACACGCAGCTCCTGTACGACCTCCTGCAGGTACACCTGGCACCGCGTTCCAAGGCCCAGATCAGCAGGGCGCTGCGCGCCTATTCGGACGTCATGAAGACCAAGTACCCCGTGCCGGCCGAGGAGCTGTTTGCTCTCCTCCCGGTCGATGCTGACTAGGGAGCGTATTCGGTCGTGATCAAGGGGTGGTCCTGGTGAGATCCTTGATCCAGATCATCGCCCCGCGAAGGTGGAGGCCGGCGAGGTAACTCTCGGGCTTCTTGTCGAACCGGGTGGCGATGCCCCGCCAGGCCTTCAGCTTGTTGATCAGGCGCTCGACGGTGTTGCGGTCCTTGTAGAGCTCGGCGTCGTGGCTGACGGGGCGGCCGCCGTCACTGCCCTTCTTCCTGCGATTGGCGGCCTGGTCCCTCTTCTCTGGGATGACCGCTTTGATGTGGCGTTTGCGCAGGTAGTTGCGGTTACCGCGGGACGAGTAGGCCTTGTCCCCGGCGACCGCGTCGGGCCGGGTGCGCGGGCGGCCGACCGGCCCGCGGACCCGGATTCTCTTCAGCACGGGGATGAACTGCGGGCTGTCGGCGGCCTGCCCCTCGGTCAGAACGAGCACCAGCGGTCGGCATCTGCGCTCACCGGCGACGTGGACCTTGCTGGTCTGACCGCCCCTGGAGCGCCCGAGCAGGGCAGCCTTCAGGCGGAGCTTCCGCCTGCGTCGGACACGCCGCCGCTCGTCCCGCTCCGGGTCGTCCGCGGCGCCCTGCCCGTCTTGTCCCTCCGGGCCGCCCCCTTTTGCCGGGCCTTCTCCGCCTCCTCAGCGGCCTTCTCCAGGTCGGCGAGCGTGTCGGGGTCGAGGTGCATCCCGGCGGCGTCGTGGTGGGCCCGGACGGTCGTGGAGTCCACGCTGACCAGCGACAAGTCCACCTCACCCCGCTTCGCGGCCTCCGCGATCGCGCCCTCCAGCAGGGCCTCGAACACCCCGGCGTCCCTCCACTGCCGGAAGCGGTTGTGGACCGTCGACCAGGCGCCGAACTCGCTCGGCACCTCCCGCCACTGGCCGCCCGTCCGAAACCGCCAGATCACGCCCTCGAACTGCCGACGCAGCCGCTCGGGGTACGGGCCGTACTCACCGACCGGCAGGAACGGCTCGATGAACTCCCACTCGGCATCCGTCAGTTGTACTCGCGTCACACAACACGATCTACCGGACCCGGGCCCACCACGAGGGCGAAACCCGCAAATTGATCACAACCAGATACGCGCCCTAGGTGAGGCACCAGCTGGATCGGATGCCCGGAGCTTCCGCCGTGTCCTGCGCACCTGTGTCGGTGCGCGGGAAACGGCGCGAGGTCGATGGTGGGTAGCCGTACCCCCATCGCTCTTCTAGGCGATGAGGGGGCGGGGCGAGCTGTCCCGCCCGGGCACCCCCTCGCGCAGCTGGCAAGGGTCTCGCCAACCGAGTCCAGGGTCGCCGCGAGACAGCCTCTTGGGGGAACGTGACAAGACGCCTGACTTGGGATCCGCAGCTCGCGAGGGCGGTCGCCGGTGGACAGCCGGTGGACGGACGCCTTTGGACGGTGCAGCATGGGGCAGCAGGGGCCAACCTGTCGCACATGGTCTGATCAGGCAAAACGTCACGAGATGGCACGGCGCGGCACCACGCAACATGAACCCTCATGGTCTCGTAATGCGTAGGTCGCGGGTTCGAATCCCGCAGGCGGCTCTGTAGAAGCCCCAGGACTCACTCGCCGTGACCTGGGGCTTTTGCCTTTTCTTGGCGTGCGGGCAGGTGTCGGTGACGCGCTGCGAGATCGCTTGCGTGAGCGATGCGTGAGCGCGGGCTTTGATCTTGGTTTAGCGCTTGGTCTTCTTGGCCTCGGACTTCGCCTTCTTCGCGGCCTTTCGCTTCGCCTTCTCGGCCTCGGCCGCCGCCTTGGCGTGAGCCTCGGCTTCGGTCTTCCGCTGGAGGGGGACGAGCTTCGCGGCAGCCTCGGCGGCGTCCTTGGCGATCTCGGGGAGGACGCTGGTGTAGATGTCCGAGGTGATCTTGATGGAGGAGTGGCCGAGCATCTCGGACACCACCTTCATGTCGACCCCGCCCGCGAGCGCGAGGGTGGCCGCGCCGTGGCGGAGGTCGTGCAGGCGGATCGGCGGCAGGCCGGACGCGGTCACGAGCCGCTCGAACATCTCGGTGACCTTGCCGGGGTGGAGCCAGGAACCGTCCTCGTTGGTGAAGACCCGGCCGGTGTCCTTCCAGGCCGGCCCCCAGTCGTCCCGCTCCTTCTGCTGGCGCTCGCGGTGGCGCCGCAGGACGGCCACCGTGTCGTCGTCCAGCGCCACGGTCCGGAAGCTCCCGTCGGTCTTGGGGTCGGACTCCTCGACTTCCCAGCCGTCCTGCACGAGCTGGGCCGTCACGGTCAGCGAGCTGTTGTCGAGGTTGGTCTCGGACCACGGCTGGCCGCACGCCTCGCCCCGGCGAAGCCCGCGGAAGGCGATCACGTGCCACATCGCGTACAGGCGGTCGGCAGCCACATAGTCGAGGAACGCGCCGGTCTGCTGCGGCGTCCAGACCATCACCGCGGAGGGCTTCACGCCGGTCGCCTGCCACTGGGCGACCCGCTCCGGCGTCCAGACCAGAGCCTTCGGCTTGGCAGCCGGGTCGAGCTTGACGTGGGCGGCCGGGTTGAGGGTGATCAGGCCCTCGGGGATCGCGTCGTTCAGGGCGGTCCGGAGCGTGGCCCGGATGCGCTGGCGGGTGGCCGCGCCGGTCGTTCGCCGGAAGGGCGGCATCTCGGCGAGCTCGGCCCGCAGAGCCTTGCGGCGGGCGCGGTTCTCCACGCCCTTGATCGGCACCGTGGCGAGCTCGGCCTTCAGCGCGTGCCGCAGGGCGTTGTTCTCCAGGATCTCCTCGTTGGCGTCGGCGATGGCCGTGAACATCTCGGCGAGCGTGCTCACCCGCAGCCGGTCGACGCGGATGTGCCCGATGCGGGGCTTGAGGTGGACCCGCACGTCACACTCGTAGCGAGTGATCCCGGACTTGCGGATCTTCTTGCCGGCCAGCCAGGTGTCGAGCCACTCGCCCACGGTGACGCGGCTGGACAGATCCTGACCGGCCTTCAGGCGGTTGCGGGTCTCCTCGATATCGGGCAGCTGGGCCTTCTCGTCGGCGACCTTCACCAGGAGCTCGGCGACCAGGGCCAGGTCGTCGGGATCCTCCTTGCCGAGGGCGAGCAGGCCACGGACGTGGTCGAGGTCAGCCTGCGCCTCCTTGAGAGTCTCGTAGCCGGCGCGGTTGAACGAACGGCGGGTGCCGTCCTCGGAGTTGGGCAGCTCCTGGCGTATGGAGTAGGAGCCGTGC
Organism: Kitasatospora sp. NPDC059146; assembly: GCF_042786665.1. NCBI lineage: Bacteria > Bacillati > Actinomycetota > Actinomycetes > Kitasatosporales > Streptomycetaceae > Kitasatospora > Kitasatospora sp. NPDC059146. The sequence goes on from NZ_JBHZCY010000018.1 coordinate 59,112, forward strand.
TTACGGCTGCCGGCCTTCGGGCACGCCTTGCCGAGCGGCTTTCCGGTCTCGGCGTCGCGGCAGTAGCAGCGGTGGTAGGTGGAACCCTTCATTCGTCCTCCAGATCGGTATCGGTGTTCAGTGGGGGAAGCTCGGCGTCGAGAAAGTCGAGACTCGGTGCGAGGTGCGGGACTTCCAGGCCGATCTCGCGCAGGTGTGCCCTGACGGGTTGAAGCCGCTCGCGGACGGCTGCGACGAAAGCATCGAGTTTGTCCTGCGAGCCGGGAGGCCATTCCTCCCGGAGCAATTTGAATTCCAGCTGGAACGCGTCGTGATGTTCCTCCTGGAGCTCTTGCCAGATCCGTTCGTGCTTCCGGTAGAGGCGGAGCCGGTACATCCCGAGCGAGTGGCGGGCCTCTCCTGTGAAGTGGGTGAGCGCCGACCAGCGGTCGCTGGGCATCTCTGGCAGGTAGTCGACCCAGCCGCCGAGAGCTGGGGAGAAGAGCAGCTCGACCGGTGCGATGTCCAGGGCCTCGGCCACGACGATCAGCTCGGGAATCGTGATCGTCTTGCGCCTGCCGGACTCCCAGTTGGCGATGACGTTCCGGGGGACTTCGTAGCCCAAGTCCCCTGTTTCGTCGGCCACATCCTGCGCGGACAGTCCAAGGTCTTGCCTCTTTCGGGTGATTGCTTGGATCACGTCCTTGGTGATCCGTTCGGGCCAGTCGGGCGCGTCTTCGTCGTCGGTGGACCAGTGTTCCTCGCGGCGTTGTGTCATATCGACACAGTAGCCACTGAAAAGCTCTTCTCCGTTGCGGCGCTCCGCCGCAGCCCCCCGTCTGGGGGCAGCTCGGATTTGGAGTTCATATGCGAACTGGTGACATATCGGCGATAGCGCAGGGGGTGGGTCGGGCCGAACTTCTCAGGCTGCCGGCGGCCATCGACCTCGACACCGCCAACCGGGCCATCGGCCTCGGGCGGTGCAAGGGCTACGAGCTGGCCCGCCTCGGTGCCTACCCCTGCCGGGTTCTGCGACTGGGCAAGAAGTACCGCGTGATCACAGCGGACCTTCTGCGCCTGCTCGGCATCGACGCGGCGTTCGGCGAAGGTTCGGCGGCTGATGCAGCTTGACGTGGTGAGAGCCCGATCCACAAGCCTGTCTGCCGTGGGCGTACTTGCCCGATTGGAGTGGATCTTCCAGCGGCATGACCGTACGTTCGTGCTCCCTCGGCGGCCTCGGCCGCCGAGGGAGCACCGCCAAGGTGCAAGCAGTCCCTGTGAGTTGAGAGGGCCAGGATCCCCGGCCCGACCGCCCCAGGACGCACGAAGGCCCCCGGTGCTGCGAACACCGAGGGCCAGGCGAAGTCCTTACCCACGACCTTCATTGGCGGCGCGCGACGGATCAGGTCCCGCGCCCCAGTCTGGAGCTTCAGCATGGAGTCTACGTCGCACCAGCCCGATCCGGCAGCTTCCACCGTGAGTTGGCCGCCGGTCGCCAAGCCGGGCGAGCCCGGATCCTTCCTGCCGGGTCAACAGCCGGAGCCTGTGTCCACAACCTGTGGACACGGCGCCGAGGCGGCGCCCGCCGAGCCCACCGCCCCGGACGGGACCGACTTGATACCTGACGCGGAGGCGACCGAGGGCGCCGACCTGCTCGCGCAGCTGAGGGCCCAGATCGCGAAGTTCGTGATCCTTCCCTCCGACCAGGCCCTGGACGCCACCACGCTGTGGGTCGCCGCAACCCACCTGCAGTGCTCGTGGCAGCACGCCCCGCGCCTGGCCGTTGTCGGCCCCGCCAAGCGCTGCGGCAAGTCCCGCCTGCTCGACGTGCTCGCCGAGACGGTCCACCAGCCGATGCTGACGGTGAACTCTTCTCCGGCCGCCATCTTCCGCACGATCAGCGAGGAGCCGCCCACCCTGCTGGTGGACGAGGCGGACACGATCTTCGGCAGTCCGAAGGCTGCGGAGAAGAACGAGGAGATGCGCGGCCTGCTCAACGCCGGGCACCAGCGCGACCGCTACGTGCTGCGGGTGGTCGGCAACGACCACACCCCGCGCAAGTTCCCCACCTTCGCAATGGCGGCCATCGCCGGCATCGGCGACCTCCCCGACACGATCATGGACCGCTCGATCGTGATCCGCATGCGCCGCCGAGCCGAGGGCGAGCGCGTCGCCCCGTACCGCACCGCGCGGGACCGGCCCGCTCTGCACGCGATCCGCGACAAGATCGCCCGTTGGGCGGCACCGCTCGCTGACCAGGCCCTGCGCCTGGAGCCCGCCATGCCGGTCGAGGACCGCGCCGCTGACACCTGGGAACCGCTGGTGATCATCGCCGACCTCGCCGGAGGCCCCTGGCCCCGCGTGGCCCGCCAGGCGTGCAAGCTCATGGTCGACGCCGAGGTCCAGACCGAGGAGGACAACCCCAGCGGCGCGCGGATACTCGCGGACATCCGGCGGATCTTCCACGCCGCCGGTGAGCCGGACAGCATCGCCACCGACCAACTGCTGTTCAACCTCAACGGCGACCCCGAGGCCCCCTGGGCCGAGACCAGCCGAGGCGGGCTGACCCCACGCGGCCTCGGCGCGATGCTCCGCGAGTTCGGCATCTCCTCCGGCAACGTCCGCATGCCCGACGGAACCCAGCGCAAGGGCTACCTGCGCAACAAGTTCCTCGACGCCTGGCGGCGCTACTGCCCCGCAGTCCACCCCGTGAACGCCGCAACGGGCAGCAGAGGCTGACCACCCTCCCCGAAATGCCGTCCCTGCCGTCCCAGCCGTAACACCGCAGGTCACCGCACCTGCCGCCAAGACGAAACGGCACCCCAAGACTGCAACGGCATCCGCACCAAGACGGATCAGGCCCACGCCAAGACGGCAGCCGTCCACTCCCACCAGCGGCCCGCCGCCGCCCACGTCCGGGGCGCGAGCGGCGGGCCCTGGCCGGGACGGGAAACACATCCGTCTTGTGCCGTCCCAGCCGTCCCTGCCGTAAAACCGCAGGTCAAAGGCCATGCCTCCGGGACGGATACGAGCCCCAAGACGGCTACCGCACCGTCCCGAACTCGAACTCCGCCGTGTCCACGACACCACCCGGACAGCCGAGCCCGCCCCGGCCCAGAGACCGTCCCGCAGCACCAAGACGGCAAGACGGCAAAGACGGCAATCCCACAAACCACCACCGCCCGACCCGCGAGGACCACCTTCCGCATGACCGCCACCACCTCACCGCGTCTGCCCCGCCCGGACGCCGTCCTCGTACAGGCCGCCATCGCAGGCGCCCTGTCCTTCGCCCACCTCCACGACATCGCCGAAGCCGCCGGACAACACGGCTGGAAAGCCTGGGCCTACCCCGTCTCGGTCGACCTACTGCTCGTCGCCGCCTGGCACCGCATGCGAACCCTGCGCACCACCGGCCGCCCCGCCGGCACCGCCTGGACCTGGTTCGCCATCGCCCTGACCGCCTCCCTCGGCGCCAACGTCGCCACCGCCGGACTCCTCGACCTCGCCCACGTCCCCGCCTGGCTACGGATCCTGGTCGCCGGATGGCCCGCCCTCGCCTTCTTCGGCGGCACCCTCCTCGCCCACAGCACCACCGCGACCGCCACCGACTCGAAGAGCGCCGAGGGCGAACTCCCGCTCCGCGAACACCCCGATCCTGCACGGGCAACCGAGTCCGCACCGGTGACGGACGCGGAGCAGGATGACCTGCCCGCCGACGAACCGATGCTCGAGTCCGACGACGACGTCCGGCCCGACAGTCGGGAACCGGTGGTGGGCACCAAGCGCACTGGCCGCAAGCCCGCCGCCTCGATGGACGAGCTGGCCGAGATCGTCCGGCCTGCCGTCCAGGAGCACGGCCCCACCCAGGCCGTGATCAGGACAGTCCTGCGCGAGGCCGGCATGCCCATCGCCAGCGACCGCCTCGGCAAGCTGACTCAGCGCTTCAAGGAGGAACAGGCCGCCCAGCAGGCCGACGCGCAAGCCAGCGCCTCGGCGGCCTGAGGCCCCGCCGCTCGCCCGAGCACCGGCCCGCTTCCGGCCGGGCGAGCGGCCCTCACCGGCGCTCACCGGAACTCCCCCAGCGTCCATCCGGAGACCCCGGAAGTCCTGAACCGGCGACATCTACACCGGAACTCCGGCACCGCCAAACCCCTCTTCCGCCGGACCATCACCCCGCATTCGGCGAACGCCCCACCAGCCGACAACCACCCGCCCTCACAGAAGAACCGGAAGATCCCCGTGCCCGACCAGCAGCACCACCTCGCCCCTGCTACCGCCATGCCCGAGCAGGAAGCCCAGCCCCGGGGAACCGGTAGCGACAAGCCCGGACGTGGTGGCATATTCGCCCTCGTCAAGCAGGCCCTGCCCTGGACCGGCCACGGTCACGACGACGACGGAGCAAGCTGGGGCAAAGTCCACAACGCCGTTGGCGCCGCGGACTTTGCGCTTGACCCCGCCCCAAGGGTGGCGGGGCAGGACCGGCGCGAGGGCGCGCCGGACCAGGAGGTCATGACCGAGGGCGGCCATGACCAGGACGAACTTCCCCCGTACGACACCGAGCCGCTCAACGACATCGACGCCGAGCGTGCCGCCGCCGACGACCACGTCGTGCGTGAAGCGCCGACCGTGACCCCTGCCGAGTTCATCCACGAGCGCGTTCCGGTTCTCGACCGCCCCGCGCTTCCGGTGGACGACACCTCGCTTCCGCTTGCGAAGCGCCTGTACCGTCCGCGTTCCGGAACCAAGCGCGACGACCAGATCACCTGCTCGGTCGAGCCGGCCGAGAAGGAACTGCTCGACTTCGTCGCCACGAAGCTCAAGCGCTCTCGATCCGCGTTCCTCGCGGATTCCGCCATGAGCGTCGCCCTGGCGTACATGCGGACCGGCCGCCGCGACGCCTTCGTCCCCATGCCCGACTACGAGGCCGTCACCCTCCTCACCGAAGCGATCGGCACCCACCAGCGGGCGATCGACCGTGCCGGCAACAACCTCAACCAGCTCATGGTCGAGGTCTACAGCGGCCCGATCCCCGAGCGCGCCATGAAGGTCCTGGCCGAGCTCCACGCTTGCGCGACCGAGGCCCGTCACGCCTACCAGCGCGTCCTGCCGGGAGGCCGCCGTGGTGCCTGACGTCTCCACCGGCTCGCGCACCCGCGGTCTGCTCTCCTACCTCTTCGGCCCCGGCCGCCGCGACGAGCACACAGACCCGCACATCGTCGCCGCGTTCGCCATGCCCGGCCTGCCCGACCCCGGCCGAGCCCCCCTCGACCAGCACCATCAGCTCCTCGACCAACTGGCTGACTACCTTGACCAGCCCGTCCGCGCCCGCGAGAGGCGCCTGGGCGCGACGGTCCCGCAGCACGTGTGGCACTGCCCTGTGCGCACCGCCCCGGGCGACCGCTACCTCACCGACGCCGAGTGGGCCGAGGTCGCCCGCCGGATCGTCCACGCCACTGGCATCGCCCCCGACGGCGACGACAAGAGCTGCCGGTGGATCGCCGTACGCCACGCCGACGACCACATCCACATCATGGCCACCAGCGTCCGCGAGGACGGCCGCCGGCCCCGCAACAAGCGCGACGGCCAACGCGCCCAGGCCGAGTGCCGCAAGATCGAGAAAGAACTCGGCCTGCGCCAGCTCAACTCCGGCGACCACACCGCTGCCCCGATGCCCACCAGCGCCGAGCAGGCCAAGGCCCAGCGGGCCGGCTACCAGCAGACCGCGAAGGAGTGGCTGCAGGAACAGGCCCAAGCCGTCGCCGCCGTCGTCCGCGACGAGCAGGAGTACTTCTCCACCCTCACCGCCCTCGGCATCCAGGTCCGCTACCGCATCGGACCCGAGAGCGGCGACGTCATCGGCTACAGCCTCGCCCGCCCCGGCGACGTCAACGCCCAAGGCGAACCCGTCTACTTCGGCGGCTCCAAGCTCTCCCCCGACCTGTCCATCAACCGCCTGCGCGAACGCCTCGCCGCCCAGCAGCCCACCACGGCCGCACGGGGCATGGTCGAACCGGACCGCTGGCGACAGGCCGAGACCACCCTGCGGGAGACCGCCCGCTTCGCCTTCCAGGACCAACACCGCCCCGACGTGCCCGGCGTCGACGCGTTCGACACCGTCGTCCAGGCCCAGGCCGCCGCTTTCGGCGAACTCCTCCACACCGCCGCCCTCACCGCACCCGCCCACACCCGCGCCGAACTACGAGCCGCCGCAAACGCGTTCAACCGCGCCACCCGATCCAAGGTCCGTGCCGAACACCAGCAGGCCGCAGCCCTGCGCACCGCCGCCAAGCAACTCCTGCACACCGCCGGCTCCGGCGAGGACGGCGCCACCGCCGCAGCCCTGCTGTCCACCGCCGTCTTCGTCGTGATCGCCATTGCCCGCTGGCACCAGACCCGAGGCCACCAACAGCAAGCCCACGCCGCCCAGCAGGCCCTCGTCCACCTGCGAACCGCCTACCGGCAGACGGCCGAGCCGGTCATCGCCGACCTCACCCGCCGCACCCCCACCCCCAAGACCACCGACCGCCTCGCCGCCCAGGTCCAGGCCGCCGTCCCCGACCACGCCCAGCGCATCCTCGCCGACCCGTCCTGGCCCGCCCTCGCCACCGCGCTCGCCCAGGCCGAATCCTCCGGCCAACCACCCCGCCGAGCCCTCACGGAGGCCGCCCAGCAACGGGAGCTCACCACCGCCGACCGACCCGCCGAAGTCCTCCTCTGGCGCCTGCGCAACGCCACCAACGACCGCATCGACCAGCGCACCCAGGCCGCACTCACCCGCACCGGCAGCCGCACCACCACAACGCCCACACTCGCGACGCCCGCCGTGTCGACCGGCACCAGGGCAGCCAACGACCCCACCCGTCGACGCTGACCGACCGAGAGGAGCAGACACCCAGAGCTGCATCCCGGTCGGACTTGAGTGCCGGGGCACCGGGTTGGTGCCCCGGCGTCACTCGACCTTGCCTGGGCGTCAGGGGCACCGGGCTGGGGGCAGAACCTCGCCCGACACCCCACACAGCTCCCCCGCAAATGCCGCCTGCGGTGGCCGATCACCGAGAGCGAGTCACCCCGTGATCGGCCCGTTGGGGCGGGCTCAAGTCCCCTCCGAGGTGCGGTACGGGATCTCCAAGGAGTGCTCCTCCAGGCTGCGGAGGATCACTTGCCCGTCTCGTATCTGGTTGAGGAGAAACAGCTCCCGCGTTCGGCAGTGCGGGCAGAGACTAACCATGGCCAACGGCCACAGATCAACTGGTCCGGCTGAAAGATCGCTGTCGACGTAGATCCGGTCGGGGCGCAGGGGGTAGGTGGTGGGCCGTTCGAATGGTTCCCAGCTCGGGTGGCTCCCTCGGAGCTGTAGGCCCACGGTGCGATAGGAGGACTCGTCGAGGTACTCGCAGCGCTCGACCCAGTACCACTGGATCCCGGCCAACCAGTTGACTGAGCTGATGGCCGAGACTACGCGCGGTTCGAGTTTTTCGACGTCTTCGTCGATCTCGTGGCTCATGCGGACACCGTGGGCGTGATGGGAGTGGTTGCGGAAGTCCTTGATCTCTTCCAGGAGCGTGCGTGTCGCCTCACGCTCCTGGACCGCTGCCAATTCCGGCAGGACGGAGGTTCCTTCCACCTCGTCCAGGAATCGGTCGATAAGCCAGAGCCAGGTGCCGAAGGTCGCCCCATTGCGGAACTGCTGGCGAAGCGGGCGGGTGAAACTCTGGTGATGTGCGATGAGTTCACTGAGGGCGAGGATGCCCAGTGTGCGTGCAATGCCCTCGCCGAGCTTGAGTAGCCCGTCCTTGCGCTCAGCCGGATGGGTGCTGATGCGGTATCGGCGGGCGAGGGCGGCCATGTGGAAGGGGTAGCTCGATTCTGCGCGCCAGATTGGGTCGTCGAAGGGGCGCACCAGCTGGCTCGCGAGCCGTGCCTCATGGGAGGCGAATCGTAGGGCGGTCCGAATCTCGTCGCTGAGACTCTCGCTGCCGGAGAAGATGTTTGGAAGGATGCCCTCAGTCGCTGCTCGTAGAGCACGGCGGCCTTCCTGCACTTCCTCCAGGAGGTCGTCGACAGATGTGTCGGTGACCAGGTCAACTGGTACAGGAGTGTCGAGCAGGTCGCGGACGCGCGGGAATGCACTACTTTCTTTAAGGGAGTTGAGCCACTCGCAAAGCACTCTGCCGCGGCCCTGCAGAGGGTGCAGCACGAACAGCGCTGTCACAGCTTCACCGAACCCTGCAGGCAGAAGCCTCCAGTTGCCGAAGCGCCCTACAAGGTCACCGCCTGAACACGGGGTTAGTTCGGAGTCATCCAGTTCCGCATCAGGAAGCTCCACGGCTGAGCCGACGCTGTGCAGATGAGGTGTGGTCAGGTGCTTGGGCGGGGGTGGTGCGTCATCGCCTGGCTCCGGGCGGTGCAGTTTGACCCGACTCGTTTCCAGCCGGGCGAAGTTCTGAAGCGGTTCGAAGAGACCGTCGAACTCCGCTACGTAGAAGAGTGCGGATGGAACCTCGCATCCCAGTCGCGTCCGAGCGGGGTCGATCCAGGCGTCAGGCGTGTGGGGAAGGATCTTGGTCCGGAAATACTCCTCCGGTCCTTCATGGAACGGCAGGGAGATCACGCTCCGCAGCTCCGGGTCGGGCTCCTTCGTCTCACCACGCTGTTGGATCTCACCGCCCTCATCGCGCACACCGACTGCGTTGCGGACGGCCTTCTCGAATGCAGCTCCGCCGGGCCAAGCCAGGCCGACGGCCTCTGTTGTGCGGCGCAGCGCTGCACGCACGTCGGAGCCCGCTTTCCACGTCGTACCGACGAGTCCCCGCAACGCCGACACCAACGCCTCAGGATTGCTCGTTCGCTGGACGGGCCGCAGTGCTGCGAGCCGGACGAGGGCCTCCTCGGAGAGCTCGAACCGCAGTCGCAGCGGGCGTTCGATGACGATCTGGTGATAGAGCAGATCCTCGTTACGCACGACGCGCACGAGGTCGCGCTGAGACCGGGTCGGGGAGGGAGCGGAGGACGCGGCTTCGCTATAGAGCTGAACAATCTCGGCCAGCTGGTCGGGCCCGAGGTACTTCCGCTTGCTGCCGACCGACTGGCGCATCTTCTGCCAGTGGTCCTGTGCCTTGACGAGAATCACGCGCCCCTGGCGGTGGGCGGGCTTGCGGTTGCTGAGCACCCAGATATACATGCTGATGCCGGTGTTGGCCAAGAGCTGATCGGGCAGGGCGACGATGCCTTCGAGCCAGTCGTTCTCGACGATCCACCGTCGGATATCCGACTCTCCTGAACCGGCAGAACCGGCGAACATGGGAGAGCCGTTGAAGACGACCGCGAGACGGCTTCCCCCGCGGCCTGAATCGTCCACGGGCTTCATCTTCGCGAGCATGTGCTGGAGGAACAGTAGGGAACCGTCGTTGATACGGGGGAGGCCGGCACCGAAGCGGCCCTGGCGCCCGAGGTCTTCATGCTCGGCACGGACGCAGCTCTCGACCTTCTTCCATTCGACGCCGAACGGAGGATGGGCCACTATGTAGTCAAATCGTTCTGTTGCGAATACGTCCTCTCGTAGAACGTTTCCCAAAGCAATTCGCTCCGGGTCGTGCCCGCTCATCAGCATGCTGGAGCGGGCGATCGCCCAGCTCTCAGAGTTGAGTTCCTGGCCGGACAGGTGGACTCGCGCCTCGGGATTGACGTCGGTGATTCGGTCGGCCATTTCACGAAGCGAGCCACCGGTGCCGCAGACGGGATCGTGAACCGTTCTGACTACGCCGGGAGCCGCGAGCTGCCCCAGATCGGGCTCCATCACAAGTGCGGCCAGTAGCTGGCTGACGTCGCGCGGCGTGGTGTGCTCGCCGCTGATCTCGTTCGCCAGCTCGCCGAAGCGCCGCACTAGCTCCTCGAAGATGAGGCTCATCTCGTGGACTGGGAGGGCCGTACCCAAATCCAGGTGCTGGAATCGAGCGACGACGTGGTAGAGCAGACTAGAATCGGCCAGGCGTCTGACCGTGTTGCCAAAGTCGAAGCGCTCGAAGACCTCCTGGATGTCTTCGGAGAATCCCCTCACATAGTCGAGCAGGAGACGCTCCGCCATCTGTGGGTCACTGGCGGCGACGCTCGCGAGAGTGGAAGCGCTGATGTTGTAGAAGGGGTAGCCGGAGGCATGGCGGAGGATGGCGTCCGATTCCTCGGCGCCATGGTGCGAAAGCCCCTCTGCGGCGTCCAGCACGGCTTGCCGGGTGGGGGCGAGGAGACAGTCCAGGCGCCGAAGCACGGTGAACGGCAGCATGACCTTGCCGTAGTCGGACCTCTTGAAGTCGCCGCGAAGCAAGTCCGCAACCGACCAGATCAGCCCGGACAGCTGCGTCACCGAATCACTCATGTGCTCCCCATTGCCGGACGAGTGGTTCTTTTGTGCTCACATGGCCGTCCACCTTGATGGGGGCCAAGGCCCTGTGGGCGGCCACCAGCCGGTAGCTGCCCGCAGGCCTCTTTCGGAGTCATTCAGTTCTTGAGCGTGGCGTCCAGGAACTCCTGTACCGGCTCATAGAGCCCATACGGCACGTACTCGGGGATCTCGGTGAGAGCCACCCACGCGAGCTGGTCCAGCTCGTCCGTGTCGACCACCTCGGCGGTGCCGCTGACGGCCTCGCAGGCCGTGTACGACATCAGCCGACCGGTCTTCGGATGCACCCGCTCGCCCAGGAGCTTGACGGCGGCCACAGCCAGTCCGGTCTCCTCCGCCGTCTCACGGACAGCCGCGTCCTCGGGCGACTCGCCGGCCTCGATCTCGCCGGCCGGGAACTGCCAGGAGAGCTGGCCCTCGCTCACCCGCCGCCTCACCATCAGGACGCGGCGTTCATGGACCACGATCGCGGCGGCAATACCCGGGCGTTCCTCCGCAGTCTGCTGTGTCACGTCTGCTCCTCCAGGGCGGCCAGGATGGGTGGGAAGATCGTATCGGCGTCGATGAAGCGGGTCACCGATTTTCGAGGAACCCACATCACGTCGACGTTCTCGACGGCGTCGCTGTTGGTTGCCTCGCCGGCCAGGTACTCGCACAGGAAGTACTCGCACAGCACGCCCGTCACGGGGTGGACACGGCTGCCGAGGCTCCCGCGGACGGCACAGTGGACCCCGGTCTCGTCCAGCGTCTCCCGGACGGTCGCGGTCTCCGGCTTCGCACCAGGCTTGATCACCCCAGCAGGGAACTGCCAGGTGATCCCGGACGCGTCGTCGTTGCGTCGGCAGACCAGCAGCACGTCGCCCTGCCGGAGGACAACCGCGATGGCCACCCGCAGGGCTTGCGCAGCTGGCGTGCCGGACTCGGAGGCTCCGTCGCCGCGTTCTTTCGCTGCCAGGAGGGCGAAGCGCTGACGAGCCGCGTCGGAAGCTCTCTCGTGCGCGGTGTCGAGGAGTTGCTGCATCTCGGCTCTCGGTACAACGGAGGAGTCGGCGTGCCATGTGGCCACCGTTCTCACCGCGATCCCGAGCTGATTGGCGAAAGCCTCGTTGGTGAGGCGGAGGGCGGACTGGAGTAGACAGGCGTAACGACCGCTCCAGACCTCGATGACGTCCAACGCCGTTCCCTCTCCGTCGTGGTCGCTGCAGTGCAGGAGGCGTGCGTCGAAGATGCACATCGACTGCACTGGCGCTTCATCGCTGCGCGACGTGGATGCCGGAAGACTTGCGGTCGGCTCCCCAGGCCAGGCTCATCTCGGCAACTTGAGCTCTGGAAACACCGGGGAGTAGCAGGACACACACGCCGACCCCCTCGGAGATTCTAGGTGAGTACCCGAAGCAGGACAGCGAGTTGGGCGATTGCGCCCGCGAGACCGCCGTGCCGACATGGCGGCGGATCGAATGCCACCGGACCGCGCAGGGTTCACCCGTTCGGGGGGTAGGTCGGAGCGCCGAAAGTGGCTCGCCAGCGCCGGTAACCTCAGTTCATGACGGGCTGATCGTTCGTCATGTCTGAATGCCAGCAAGCTGAAAGGGAACTGATGGCCGAGGACCAGGTCCACACGGTCGAGCGCACGCTCGTCCTGCTCAAGCCCGACGCGCTGGTGCGCGGCCTCGGAGGCCGGATCATCTCGCGCTTCGAGGACGCCGCGCTGAAGATCGTCGGCGTCAAGATGAAGTGGATGGACGAGGAGTTCACCCGCAAGCACTACTTCGACCTCGAAGAGCGGCTCGGGGCAGAGGTCTACAACCTCACGGCCACCTTCATGCAGCAGGGGCCGGTCATCGCCCTGGTACTGGAGGGCTACGACGCCATCGCCACCGTCCGGAAGATCGTGGGCAGCACCTACCCGAACCAGGCACCGGCCGGCACGATCCGCGGCGACCTCTCGCACATGAGCTCTGCGGGCAGCGTGGCAGTCGGCAAGGCCGTGGCCAACCTGGTCCACGCCTCCGGCAACAAGGAGGAGGCCGCGCAGGAAGTCGAGCTGTGGTTCGACAAGGACGAGCTGCACGAGTACCGCACGCTGGCCGAGATCTTCACCAACTAGGCCGATCGCGGCGTCACCGCTGAGACGCCGCTGCGTTGACCACCACCGGGGCACCACCGTCCGATCTGAGAGGGCACCATGACCAACCAGACCCGCCTGGCCTCCGCCGAGGAGCTGGAGTCGATCTTCCAGCGCGAGCTGGCGACCGACCGCTGGGCGGCCACCGAGACCGCCTACGCGCTGGCGGTCCGCCTCCGTGACGCCGGGGACTGGCCCAAGTCCCGCGAGTGGGTCCAGCAGTGCCTCCAGCTCCTGGAGGGCTTCCCGAACGAGACCGAGGACCAGGTGGCGACCACCCGCGTGGCGGTCGGCGGCGTCCCGCTGCCGAACTACCTGCACGCCGGCGTGATCCGCGAGCGCTTCGGCGACCTGGGCTGATTCATCTCGGGTGGTGCGGCCGGTGAAGTGACGGCCCGCCGCACCACCTGGCTCCACCACCAACTCCATACCGCCCCATCCGGACCAGCCAGGGGCCACCCCGCCTTGGTTCGGCTGGATCCGCCATGCCTGAAACAAGGAGACACGACCGTGGCTGTCGAGATCGAGATGCGCGCCCGCTTCGGCAAGGAGACCCAAGACCAGCTCATGGACCGCCTGCGGAAGGACGGCGAGGACCTGGGCGACGACGCCAAGCACATCTACTTCTACGTGCTGCCCGAGCAGCTGCTGAAGGTCACGGACAACACGGCCGCCGGTACCGCCAAGATCACCCTCAAGGGCAGCAGGATCGGCCAGGGCGCCGCCTTCCACGAGACCGAATTCGCGATCGCCCGAGAGGACGTCCCGGCGGCCGTGAAGGTGTTCAACGCGCTCGGCTTCGAGTCCGCGATGCACGAGGCGTTCAACTTCCGCCACAACTTCCGCTTCCAGGGCGTGGAGATCGCCCTCAAGTGGAGCGAGGCATGGGGCTATCACGCCGAGTTCGAGGTGCTGCTCGACGACGGTGCCTCGGACGCCGCCCGCGACGAGGCGTCCGCCCAGATCGTCGACGTCGCCGCCGAGCTCGGCGTGACGCTGATGAGCGAGCAGGAGCTGGCCGACTTCGCCGCCGCCTTCGAGGCCGCCGAGCAGGAGCGCAAGGCCCGCGAGGCACAGGCCGCGCCGATCCGGTAGGAGCACGTCACCGCGGTAGACCACCAGAAGGGGGTGGGCACAGATGAGCACGACCCCGACGACCACGAGTCTGGTCGACCTGGCTGCCCGAAGGCAGCTGCCGCACCACCAGTACATGGACCCGGCAACCGTTGAGTGGATCAAGGCCAACCGGCCCGACCTCGGCGCGGCCTGGCCGCCGCCCCTGCGGCCGGCCTCGAAGCACCTCCTGAGCCGGTCCGCTCTTCCGGCGACGTGGCTGGCGGAGCCTCGCCTCCACGACTCGCTCCACGGTCTCAGGCACAGCATGCGGACCACCGCACTGGCCGCTCTGCTCGCTGAGATCCACGAGCTGGACGACACCGAGACCGCCACGGTCGTCCTGGCAGCAGCCGTCCACGACTGCCAGCGCCTGCACGATCAGGACGACCGTGGCCACGGTGCTCGTGCCGCCGTCTGGCTGGCTGCCAACGCCGACACCGTCTGGACCCACTTCGGCTTGGTGGCAACGCCCCGGCGGATCATCCAGGCAGCAACCGCCATCCGCCTGCACGACGTGCCGTACGGCGCCTTCTGCTTGGACGACCAGGCCGACTACCACCGCGCCGGGCTCATCTGCGACTTGGTCAAGGCGGCAGACGCGCTCGACCGTTACCGCCTGCCGAAGCTCAGCTGGTGGCCCGACGCGCGGCACGTTCGTGAGCCGGCCTTCGACCAGCTCCGCGCCGTGGCCTTCGACCTCGTTGCCGTCTCCGAGACCGCGCACCTCGCCGGAGCCAGCAGCGCCGAAGCCGTCCTGTACGCGCTCGCCGAGAAGGGGCTGGTGTAGCCGTGAGCCTCCGCGACGCCTACGACCTGTGGGCCGACGCGCACGCCTTCTTCGACTCCGCGCTGCTGCCCGACGCCGGGCAGGCCGACCCACTTGCAGCCCAGACGGCCGCCTGGCACAAGCGCCTGACCGACGAGACGCCGAACGGCAGCCTGCTCCGAAAGAACGCGCTCTTCGACAGCCTGACCAGCGACGGCAAGCTGCACCTGCTCCACGTCACCCACGCCCTGGAAGAGATCAGCGAGGAGGGGGTGCTCTACCCCTCCGGCGGATGCCTCGTCGGCAGCATCTACTGCGCGCCACTCACAGCGACCGAGCACGGCTTCCGCATGCACAACCTGGCCGCCTACGTCCTCACCAAGGAAGCCCCCGCCTCCCTCGCCAGGGTCGGCCTGAGTGGACGCGCACCCACGCCGCTGATCTTCGAGATCACCGCGCCGCCCCAGGCGTACCGCGGACTGGCGGGCGTGGACTACCTGCGGCTGGGCTCGATCCACCTGCAGATCTACACGGACCTGGAGTACTTGCTCAGCAAGACCGAGCGGCACCACCTGCGCGAGACCGTCGTCGGCCGGATCAAGAACTCGGCCGCGTTCCTGGCTCTGGCGGCCGGCATCGTCTACCAGGGCTCGACCGTGGCCACGGAGGGCTTCCTGCAGCTACTGGATGCGGCCATCCCCCGGCTGCCGATCCTCGGCTACCTCTACTTCGAGACCCTCGCCGAGTACCTGATGCTCCACTCCACCTCCGCACGGACCCGGCAGCTGGCCGACCTCGGGGAGTTCAACAACTGGCTCTACAAGGAGATGCTGTTCGCCTCCTTCCCGGACATGGCCGGCAAGTTCAACCTCGCCAGGTTCCGCCCCCGCCCGCAGGAGCTGGCGACGCTTCTCCAACGGGTGGACCCGACCATCGACGCTGACCACGCTCGCACCTACTTGGTCGGGCGGATCAGCTACCTCGTCGCCGCCCGGCTCTTCACCAGCGGCCAGGTACCGGAAGCCTGGCACCGCACGCGGTGGGAGTTCGACAGCCTCGCCACCCAGCTCGGCCCACTGCTCGGCCACCTCATCCACCGCGAACTCCGCAGCTTCGGCCGCTACCCCGACTTCTACTTCTACTTCGACCAGCACAAGGCCCTGCAAGCCTGGAACTACTGGAACCACATGGACATCGTCGTGCCGTTCAACGGCACGATGCCCAAGGGCGAGATCGGCATCAACCCCGCCTACCCGAACCTGGACTACCGCGTCTGGCGTGCCGAGCCGGACGACGCCGGGCACCTCCACCCGACCGAGCAGCTGGCGCTCAGCATCGCGCCGCGCCTGGTCGACATCAAGTACACGCTCATGCGCAACAGCAGCCGCTGACCGCTGCCCCACGCCCCTCGACGACCGATCGCAGAGGAGACGCATGCCCACCCACGGCCCCGCCACCCAGTCCACCGCTGCCTGGCCGGCACCCACCCAACCCGCCGAGACGCTCTTCACCGAGATCTACCGCACCAACCACTGGGGATCCCCCGAGTCGGTCTCCGGTCCCGGCTCCGAGATGCGCCAGACCGAGGCTGTCCGGGCCGCCCTCTCCTCGGTTCTCGCGCGCTACCCGATCCGCACGGTCACGGACGCCGGATGCGGCGACGTCAACTGGGTCCGCCGCGTCGACGGGTTCGACCAGCTGGACGGCTACGTCGGCCTCGACGTCGTCCCCGACATCGTCCAGCTCAACCAGGAACGGCACGGCAGCGAGCGCATCTCCTTCCGGCAGGCCGACCTGAGCAGGGACGACATCCCGACAGCGGACCTCGTCATCGCACGGGACTGTCTCGTCCACCTCACCCACCACGAGGTGCTCGCGTTCCTCGACCGCGTCACCGCCAGCGGCTCGACCTACCTGCTCGCCACCACCTACGTCGGCGAAGCCGAGAACCGCGACACCACGGACACCCACTGGCGCCCGCTCAACCTTCAAGCGGCCCCGTTCCACCTGCCCGAGCCCGTCGAGCACTTCGACACCGACTTCACGGACGGTGGCCGGCACCACCCCGGCAACGGGCTGGGCCTGTGGAAGATCGACCAGCTCAGCTCGCGAACCACCTGACCACCACCCAGGCGCCCCAGGAAGGGAGACCTTCGATGAGCCCGCACGACCAGCAGATAACCGCCCTCCTCGCCCAACTCGAACAGGCCCTCGACTCGCCCGCGACCACGCACGGCCTCGCCCGAACCCTCCGGGCGACCGTCAAGGAAGTCGAACTGCACCGCCACCACCGGGCAAGCGTCGCCGCCCTGCCCGACTGTGTCCTCATGCCCGGCCCCGTCAAGGTCCAGATCGGCGGCGGCGGACACCGCGTCGACGGCTTCTTCAACATCGACATCGTCCCGCCGGCCGACCTCCTGTGGGACGTACGCGAGGGCATCCCACTCATCGATGCCAGCGCCGAGACGATCTTCTCCGAGCACTTCCTGGAGCACATCGACTACCCGCGCTCCGCCAAGTCCTACGCCCGCGAGGCCCACCGCGTGCTCACGCCCGGCGGCCAGCTCATCACCGGCGTCCCCGACGCCGCCTTCGTTCTGAACCAGTACCCGGCACCGCCGGACCGGGCCAGCGAGATGATCGACCGCTGGTATGCCAAGCGGCAGTGCCGCGACGACATCAACACATACCTCGACCTCGTCAACTACGTCTTCCGCGACCAGGACGACGACCCGACCTACAACCCCCACTACTGGGCGTACGACCACGAGAAGCTCTCCCAGCTCTTCACCGAGGCGGGCTTCCGCACCGTCGCGCCGTGGACCTTCGACCTCACGATGGCCACCCCGAAGCGCCAGTGGGCCAGCGTCTACGTGGTCGCCACGAAGTAGCCGCGTAGCCCGCGATCGAGCCGCACGGGATCGCACAGGACCTCTGACCGTGGTGGCCGGCAATCCGGTCACCACGGGACGGCGGGACCACTGATCAACGCCAACAGCAGGCACCTGCACGCCTATGCAGCCCCGAGCGGGAGGCACCTCATGTCTCAAGGCCATCCGTACATCAGCCACCTGACCTTGGCCGATACCCCGAACGCGGTGCCCTGGGCCCGCCGGCACTCCGCCGACATCCTGCGCCGGTGGCAGGTCCCGGGCGCTGTCATCGAGACGGCCAACCTCATCGTCTCCGAGCTCACCACCAACGCGGTCCGCCATCCGGCCGGCAATGAGCCGCAGAGCACCGGATACTCGAGCCTGTCCGCCGTCAGCACGTTCACCCTCACCCTCCAGCTGACAGGAACGGCCCTGCTCATCCAAGTCGCAGACCGCGATCCCCAGCCACCAGTAAGGCGAGAGGTAGGCGTGGAAGCCACTGGCGGACGCGGGCTGTTCTTGGTGAGCGAGATGTCCAACCGTTGGGGCCACTACCCGGCATCGCCTGGGAAGGTTGTCTGGGCCGAACTCCTGCTCCAGGGCCCGGGACGGTCCGGATTGGTACACGTCGAGCAGCCCGTGGAACGCGCCGAGTCAGCCAGCGCCACCGGCCCGATTTCCGATCCATTTCTGATCGGACGAGTTCTAGTCGGATTGCGCGAGCTATAGGTGCAGGGCGAGGGACAGGTCGGTGTGGATCAAACCTGTGCTGCCGCGACCTTGTTCGTGAGATTGATCGTGGCGACGTACCAGTAGAAGATCCACTCGAGGTAGAGCTCAGAGTCGTATTCCGTTTGCTGTTTGGCATCCTGATGGCGGATGCCAAACTGGTTGGCAATCTGGAACAGCGCCCCTTCGTCCTTGCTGAGCAGGTGTGTCTTGATCAGTGCTCGTCGCCGCTCCAGAATCCCAGCGAGTGCGATGACTGACTGCCGCCGGTCCATCGGGCTTGCTCCGCGAATTCGGAACTGGCTCAGTGCGTGCTCCAGCTCCATGTCGTCAGCATCGTGCACATTCTCAGCGGCGCGTACGGCTGTCACCAGCTCCTCCACAACGCCTGGGGCGACCATCTCGAGGCGACCACTCTCGGCAAGCATCAGCCCGATCTCGCTCTCAGCGAGCAGCGCGTTGACCTCTGACCGATAAAGCTGCTGGCCACGCTCGGAGTCGAACTCGTCGTAGTGCCAACCGCAGTTGCTGTATGAGTGGTAGTGCCTTCGGGTAGGCCGCCGCACGTGATCCGCCAGGAACTCGATCACGTCGCAGAGATCGTCCAGGTCGTAATGCTCGCCAAACCGCTGAACCGGCCAAAGGCCGCCCTCTCGCCCCAATTGGCGATGCAGTTCCTCGATGGGGAAAGTGCCAAGCGATCCGATCGTGCTGTCATCGACACAGGGCTGGCCCATGGCTGAGGCGAAATAGCCGGCGTCATCGAGCCGAGCGACCAGCGATGCGAAGCGGCGGCAAGTGGCCGGCAGGTCGGTCTTCGAGGTCTGACGGGAGGCTCCTCGACGCGCGGACCAGTACGGCATGCGCTCGCCCTTGGTAGGGCAGTCGTCAAGGTTGGTACGCAGGTCATCCAGCCAGGAGGCTTGGCTCTGCTTCTCGGGCTCCCACGGTGTCCAGCTGCTCATGCCCTCGAACTTGTCGGCTATCTCCGCTGATGTGAACGCCTCCGTCAGGAACAACGTGCACTGCTCGGCCCAATCGTGGGTGCGGCCCGACGCGTCAAGCGCCATCAGGCGATCAATCTCGGCAGCCGCGATCCATCGAGGCCAGACAAGCTCGAAGGCGCGAGAGTTAAAGGTAGGCATGGTCACCGTCCTAGTCTCTCAGCGGACGGTTCACGGGGAAGGTGAATTTCGGGGCCGCGTCGCTCTGGGTGATTCTCAGCGCTGGCCTACGTGGCTGCGCGCAGAACAGTGCCGACACCCGCTACCGGGGTCTGACAAACCGCCCGTCGTGTAACCGGTTCAGGAGGTGTCGAGGTCGAGGAGCAGGTCGGCATCCGGGTGGGGCCACGCGAGCGAGTCGTAGCCGCTGACCTGCTGCTCGATATGCGCCTTGGCAGTGGTGATCAGCATTTCGACGTTATGGACTATCCCACCGTGAGTGCGCCGGCGTCCGTCGTGCACGGTGTCCCACATGCTCTTCTTGCTCTTGCGGGTGGTGGCGCCTTGCTCCTTGCTGCCAAAGCCCTTGAGCTTGCTGTTCCAGATCGGCTGGTAGCCGACGCGCAGACCGTTCTCGCCCAGATCGGCGTGCACGTCGGGGAGAAGGAGGGCCCGGAAGCGGAACTCGGCAATGGGCAGGCCGCCTTCGATGATCGAGAGCCGGTGCTGCTTGAGGCGGCTGTGAAGGGGGTACTTCTCCCGGACCTTCTCCCCTGTAGCGCTGTTGCTGGAGAGTGCCTGGCCTGCGTACACCGGGATCTGCAGGTGGGCGAGAGGCAGATACATGTCCACGCTCGTGCCCCGGTAATAGAGCGCGTACAGCCCCGAACCCTCGAATCGCGGGATCTCGTGAGTCATGGAGACCAGCGGCTGTCGTTCGAAGGTCTCACAGATGGTGTTTGCGATCTGCTCGGTCGACAGAGGATCGAACGAGTTCGGCGTGTACTCGGGGGCCATGTCTTCCTGCTCATTCGGAGCCTGATCCAACCTAGGCCAGCGGATGCGGCCAGGTCGGGAGCGGGCTCACTGACTGGTGTACTTGCGAGATTATTCCTCGTCGAAGACGTCGTCCTGGCCCATCTCCTCGGGTGAGGCTTCGGGCTCAGCGTCGATCACCGTCCCGGACCGGAAGTATCGCCATGCGCTCTTGTACTCGTTCGGCGAGTCCGCGTACATGATCACGTAGCCCATGAGGGCCGCTACCTGCCATGCTTCGGGCAGCGCCTCGGAGAGCAGACGGAATGCCTCGTTGGCCGAGAGCCCGGCGTGCGGCACAGTCACAAATGAGGACTTCGAGCGCGGTGGCTCCGCGTATCGGAAGTTGTAGGGCAGCCCACCCTTGAGCGCCTTCAAGAAGGCGTGCAGAGAGGTATCACCCGGGACAAGCCCTTCGACGGGTCGGTCCAGGTCGATCGGGAATACGACGTCGAAGTGGTTCTTCTTCAGGGTCGTGCTGTCACGCTGGCGCCCCGGGTCTTTGTTGCCGAAACCGTTGTTGTTCCAGGGGATGTTGCCCATCTCCTTGTGGTGGCTGATGAGCAGCTGTTCCGGTGCAAGGGCGGAGAAATCCTCCGCGACGTACAGGCATGAGAAGGCGACGTCCGCGAGATCTATGTTGCGGCGCCCCGAGAGCTTGCGCAGGTGGTTCCGGAGCCGGCCAGGCAGGGTCTTGTCCGCCTTGCCGACGTAGACGAAGTCGCCGTCAAGGTAGAGCTGGTACACGCCAGGCCGCTCGTCAAGTTGCGCGAGGTTCTCGTCGGCCAACGGCGCGCGCCCCAAGCGGGACAGCGCGCCAGCCAACTGATCACCAAGGGCCTTGGTGATGCTCAGCCGGAAGTCGTCGTGGTAGGTGCCACGGCCGTTCGGCCTGGCCGCCTGCGTCATCTCGCCCCGCTCCTTGTCTGTCATTTGATCAAGGCAACCCTATGTTCTTGCTCACTATCGGGGGACACGTTCGGGTGAAATCGCGCCAAGATCACCAACTCCGCGGTATGGTTCTTGCATGGTTGACCAGCCACAAGACATGAAGAAGCCGCGCACCAGTGTTGAGCTGTTCGCGGGCGGGGGCGGCCTTGCCATGGCGGTCCACCAGGCGGGCTTCCGCCCGCTGTTGTTCAACGAGTTCAACAACCGGGCCTGTGAGACCCTCGTGGCCAGCGCGCGGAAGACCCTTGGCGTCGACGGCCTGCTGCGCACCGAGGAGCGGAAACCCGCGCCTCCGAAGCCGGGTGAGGCGGCGCCTCTCTATCCGGGGGACGTCCGCGACCTCGACATGAGCGCACTCGGGGGGAAGGTCGATGTCCTTGCTGGCGGGCCCCCGTGCCAGCCGTTCAGCGCCGGCGGAGTCGCCAAGGGCGACGAGGACAAGCGCAACATGTTCCCCGCCATGTTCAAGGCCGTGCGGGAGATCCGGCCGAAGGCCGTCATCTGCGAGAACGTCCGGGGCCTGCTGCGGCCGTCGTTTGCGGAGTACTTCCAGTACATCCAGAACGAGCTGAGCCTCCCGTTCGAGAAGCGGGACGACGAGGCGCGGTGGCAGGATCACAACGCCCAGCTGACGCGCATCCTCGGAAGGCTCTCCGACGACGACGGCGACCCCGACCACTACAAGGTGGTGATGGTTCCGGTCAACGCTGCCGATTATGGCGTCCCGCAGATACGGAATCGCGTGGTCATCGTGGCCTTCCGGGCCGACCTGGGCGTCGACGTCGAGGCATTCACCAAGTACGTCAAGACGCAGCGGTTCTCGGAGCCCGCCCTGCAGCGCTCGATGCGCGATGAGGACGGCCTCTATTGGCAGCGCCACCCGGATGTGCCAGGGCACGTGCGGGACCGGGTTCGGGCGCGCCTGCCCAAGGTGATCAAGGAAGACGACTGTCAGCCGTGGCGCACGCTGCGCGACGCAATCCAGGGCTACGGCACGGACGCGAAGCTCCCTGCGCTGCCAGCGGTCGACCTGAGCCGACTGCACGAGAAGTTCAACTTCGGCAAGGAGATCGGCGTCGTCGATCACATCGGCTGGCCCGGTGCCCGGATCTACAAGGGTCACACGCCGAACGAGCTCGACCGCCCGGCTAAGACGGTCAAGGCCGGCGTGCACGGCGTCCCCGGAGGCGAGTCGGTAATGCTCACGGACAAGCTTGTCCGTGATCCCTCCTCGCCCGAGGGTGAGACCTACCAGCACCGCTACATGACCGTGCGGGAGACCGCCCGCGTCATGACGTTTCCCGATGAGTGGCTCGGCTCCGGCCCCCGGGGCGAGCAGATGCGACAGCTGGGCAACGCGGTTCCGGTTGTACTCGGCGAGTTCTTCGCCAACGCCGTCGCCGACGCCCTGACGGCAGCTGGGCACTGATCGTATGCCGCAGATAGGGGATGGGGGGCATTGGAAAGAGCGGCTCCCTCCAGAGCGGGCGTACAAGCGACGCGCTGGGGCCATCGCGCCGGCGCTGGAGCAGGACCGCGCCGCTGGAGGCCGCAGCCATCGCAGCGTCGCTCTCGGCGGCGGGCGCTACGCACGTGCCTCGATCACCCTTCGGCTGTACCGGCGTACGCGACGCATTCGCGCGTACCTGCGCTGGTCACAGGACGGTGAAACCCAGGAGAGGTACATCTGCGAGGTCGAGCGTGACTCCCGCAAGGAGAACTTGGCCGAGGCGTGGCGACACGCACGGGAGAAGGGGCTGGTGACGGAGGAGCCACTGCCGCCCGAGTCGACGGCCTCTTCGCCGGAGGTGCGCGCATCCATGCGAGCCAACCGAGGGAAGGACACCGGACCGGAACTAGCGCTGCGGAGCCTGCTCTACAGTCGCGGCCTGCGCTACAGGGTCAACGCCAGGCCGCTAGCTGGAATTCGACGCAGCGCGGACCTGGTGTTCACGCGCGACAAAGTCGCGGTCTTCGTGGACGGGTGCTTCTGGCACGGCTGCCCCGAGCACTACCGGCCGGCGACCAGGAACGCGGACTTCTGGCGAGAGAAGATCGAAGGCAATCGGGCCCGGGACGCCGAGACCACCGAGAAGCTGAGCGCGGCCGGCTGGACGGTCATCCGAGTTTGGGAGCACGAGGACCCGGCTGCGGCTGCGGAACGGGTCGACCAACGGATCAGACGGCTCCGGCCTCCGGTGGCCTCGGGAGACGCTTCCGCAGTTGGCCGTTGAAGTGGCATCGCTTGACTCGGTTGGCCGCTCTCTGGGCCTCCGCGCGAGAGCCCTTGCGTGAGCGATGCGTGAGCGGACGGGGCGGCACGTGCCGGTTCGGACGGGATCGTGGATCACAGCGCAACGTTCTGACCTGCGGGTTCATCACCCGCTAATCGGTGCTGGCAGCAGTCAACATGATCACTGTCGGGCTCGTAATGCGTAGGTCGCGGGTTCGAATCCCGCAGGCGGCTCTGTAGAAGCCCCAGGACTCACTCGCCGTGACCTGGGGCTTTTGCCTTTTCTCGGCCTGGGGGCAGGACCGGTGCGCGGGTGCCGGGGGTTATTGGTCGAGGTAGGTGAGGACGGCGAGGACGCGGCGGTTGTCGGTGTCGGTGGGGAGGAGGTTGAGCTTGGTGAAGATGTTGCTGATGTGTTTGGCGACGGCCTTCTCGGTGATGAAGAGGCCCTGGGCGATGCCGGCGTTGGAGCGGCCCTGGGCGAGCCATTCGAGGACTTCGCGTTCGCGGGTGGAGAGGGCGGCGACGGATTCGTCGCGTTCCTTGCGGATGAGGAGTTGGGAGATGACCTCGGGGTCCATGGCGGTGCCGCCGTCGGCGACGCGGCGGATGGAGTCGAGGAACTGGGAGCCGTTGGTGACGCGGTCCTTGAGCATGTAGCCGACGCCGCGGCCGCCGCTGGCGAGGAGTTCGCGGGCGTAGAGGGGTTCGACGTACTGGGAGAGGAGGAGGACGGGGAGGGCTGGGGTGGTGCGGCGGGCGGTGAGGACGGCGCGCAGGCCCTCGTCGGTGAAGTTGGGGGGGAGCCGGACGTCGACGACGGCGACGTCCGGCTGGTGGTCGGTGAGGGCGCGGAGGAGGTCGGCGCCGTTGTCGACGGCGGCGGTCACCTCGTGGCCGTAGGCCTGGAGGAGGCGGATCAGGCCGTCCCTCAGGAGGAAGTGGTCTTCGGCGAGGACAATGCGCACGGGAGCTCCATGGTGACCATGGTGGGGCCGTTGACGGGGCTGCTGACGGCGAGGACGCCGTCGAAGGTGGCGAGCCGTCGTTCGATGCCGCGCAGGCCGGTGCCGCGGGTGGCGTCGGCTCCGCCGCGGCCGGTGTCCGTGACGGTGACGCGCAGCATGCCGTGATCGTAGCGAATGTCGATCCAGGCGCGGTCCGCGTGCGAGTGCTTGGAGACGTTGGTGAGGATCTCCGAGATGGCGAAGTAGGCGGCGGACTCGACGGGCATCTCGGGGCGGCCGGGGAGGTCGACCGCGACCTCGGTGGGGACCGGGCAGACCATCGCCAACGCCCGGACGGCGTCGGCCAGTCCGCGGTCGGCGAGGACCGGCGGGTGGATGCCGCGGACCAGGTTGCGGATCTCCTCCAGGGCCTTGGAGGAGGACTCCCGGGCCTCGATCAGCAGGGCGCGGACGGCGTCCGGGTTGGTCTCCAGGAGGTGCTCGGCGGCGTCCAGGGTCATGCCCATCGCGACCAGGCGGGCCTGGGCGCCGTCGTGGAGGTCGCGCTCGATCCGGCGGATCTCGGCCATCTGGGTGTCCACCGCGGTGCTGCGGGTGGTGGTGAGGTGCTCGATCCGGCTGGCCATCAGCTCCTGCTCGCTCGGGGCGAGCATCGAGCGGGTGTGGAGGGCGTGCCGGCGCACCGCGCGGGGCGCCGTCCAGAGGGCGAGCGGGAGTTGGAGCAGGCCGAGGACACCGGCCAGGACGGCGGTGGCCTGGCCGTCGATCGGGATGAACTGGTACCAGAGGCCGTCCCACTCGGTGGACAGCGGGACGCCGAAGAAGGCCAGGAAGATCCCCCAGAGGCCGCTGAGCACCAGGGCGATCGGGCCGAAGGCGAGCAGGCCGCCGGCGATCGGGTCGGTGAGGATCCAGGCGAACTCCCGGCGTGTCTGCGGGTCGCTCATGATCCAGCGGTAGCGGGCGATCGCCCCGGAGGCGCCCTCGGGGACGGGCGGCAGCGGTCCGGGCGGGCCCGGGATCCGGACGCCCGACCAGTCCTCGGCCAGGCCGCGCTGACGGGCCGCCAGGGCACGGACCCGCTGCATCGCCCGGGGCACCAGGCCGAGGCCGGGGCCGACCAGGGAGATCGCGGTGGTGAGTCCGAGGGACCGGCCGAAGGCGGAGACGGAGAGCCAGCAGAGCGTCAACGCGCGCCGGAGTCCGGTGAGTCCGGCGGAAGCGGAGAAGCCCCTGATCTCGACCGGTGCCGGGTCGGGCCCGAGCTGCATCGTGCGGTCCATGGACGCGCTCCTCTCTGGTGCCTGCGTGCTGCTCCCGGCCGTGGTGGCCGTGGGGACCATTCTGGCGGCGGTGGGGTGCGGGGCGCGGTGGTACTAACTCCCCTCTTGGGGAGACGCCTTCGGGGTGGCGAGGAAGAGGGAGAGGGTGTCGGCGACGCAGGCCGCGCGGGTCTCGCCCTCGATCTCCACGGTCATCCGCACCGCGGCCAGGTGGCCGGCCGGTGTCTCGCGCACGCTGGTCACCCGGGCGCCGCCGCGGACCCGGGCGCCGACCTTCACCGGGTGCGGGAAACGCACCTTGTCCAGGCCGAAGTTGACGCCCATGGTGACGGACTCGATCGCGAAGATGGCGCGCATCATCGCCGGCAGCAGGCCGAGCGTCAGGTAGCCGTGGACGATGGTGGTGCCGAAGGGGCCGGTGGCCGCGCGTTCCGGGTCCACGTGGATCCACTGGAGGTCGCCGGTCGCGCCGGCGAACCGGTCGACGCTCTCCTGGGTGACGACCAGCCAGTCGCTGTAGCCGAGGTGCTCGCCGGTCGCCTCGGTGAACTCGGCCAGGGTGGCAAAGGATCTCATGGGGTGATTCTCCGCCGCGGCGGCTGACGCTCAACTGACGTGCCGCTGAAGGAGGGTAGGGGAGAGGGAGGAGGGTGGAGGACGGTCGGGGGAAGGAGGGAGGGGCGGGGTCAGCCGTAGCGCTTGAGCTCGTGGAAGAAGTCGGGGACGGTGTGCAGCCGGCCCGCCGCCAGGACCTGGTCGTGGACGTGCTTGGCGACGGCCAGGTCGAGCACGCCGAGGCCGAACGGGGAGAAGACCACCGTGCGGTCGGCGGGCGGGGTGATCGTGCCGGTGAGCACGTCGTACAGCGTGCCGGCCACGAACGCGCGGTGGCCGACGCGCTGTTCGGCCAGGTGCGGAGAGGTGCCGGCCTTGAGGCAGTGGTCGATGTCGTCGACCACGTTCCAGGAGTCGAGGACGATCTCCGGGGAGAGGTCGCGCAGCGAGATGTGCAGCACGAGCGGGTGGTGGGCGAACCAGGCCGGGTCCGTCACGTGCGGTTCGCCGGCCACGGTGGCGAAGACGACCAGGTCGGCGGAGCGGACCAGGTCCTCGGGCTTCTCGTGGACGGTGACGGCCAGGTCCTCGCCCTCGGCCCGGCGCAGGTAGTCGGCGAAGCCGTGGGCGTGGTCGGCGGAGAGGTCGTGGACACCGGCCTCGGTGAAGTCGAAGCCGTTGGCGGCGCGGTAGGTGTGGAGGTAGCGGGCGATCAGGCCGACCCCGAAGAAGCCGACCCGGCGCGGGCGTTCGCCCCGGGCGTCGGCCAGCCGGGCGGCCTCGACGGTGGCGATGACGTCCTGCTCGTGGCCGTGCAGGGCCTCGTGCACCTGGGCGCCGGGGACGACGGCGAAGGTCGGGGCACCGGTCATGGGAACACTGGTCATGGGAACACTGCTCCTGCTCGGGTGCGGTACGGGAGTGGGTTCAGCCGATCCGGGCGAGGCCCTTGGCGCCCTGCCGGGCGCGCCCGCGGGAGACCAGCAGCGGGTCCCAGTCGGGGCCGCGGTCGGGGAGCCTGGCCGGGTCGCCGAGCACGGCGCCCGCGGCGACCTCGGTCAGCAGCGGGCGGTCCAGGATCTGCCCGGCGGCGACGATGCCGCCGGTGGCGACCGCGCTCAGGCCGCTGCCGAAGCGGGTGCTCTGGCCGACCACGTACAGGCCCTCGACGTCGGTGCGCACGTCGGGCCGCTTGCTGACGTTGCCCCAGCGGGCCATGCCGTACGGGGTGCCGCCGCTGCTGCGGGTGTAGCGCTCGTGGCTGAGCGGGGTGGCCGTCTCCAGGTGGGTGATGCGGTCCCGGAAGGGGCCGACCACCTTCTCGGCGGCGGTCACCATCAGTTCGGTGAACTGCTGCTTGCGCGCCTGGTAGGCGGCGTCGCGGCGGTAGGGCTCGCCGTCCACCGGGCCGCCGCGGACGCCCCAGAAGTCGTAGCCGGGCGGGCAGAGGGTGAGCAGCTGGAAGTTGGAGTGGCCGGGCGGGCAGACCGCGGTGGCGTCCGGGTCCTTGCGGGAGGCGAAGGAGAACATCAGCTGGGGTATCGAGTCCACCGTGCCGTCGCGTTCCCAGCGCTCGATCATGGCGGCGTGGGCGGCCTCCATGTCGTCGCTGCCGTGCCACCAGAGGTTGGCGTTGGGCAGGCCGGGCAGCTCGGTGTCGAGGGCGATGTACACCGCGACCAGGGCGCCGCGCATGGTGGCCGCGCGGGTCCGGTCGACCAGGTCGGCGGGGAAGGCCCGTTCGCCGCCGCACAGGTCGAGCACGGTGCGGCGGTAGTCGGCGTTGGAGATCACCAGGGGGGCGGAGATCCGGGTGCCGTCGGTGAGTTCGACGCCGGTGGCGCGACCGTCCTCGATCAGGATCCGGCGCACCTCGCAGCGGGTGCGCAGCTCGCCGCCGTACGACTCCAGGGCCTCGACGAAGGCGGCCACCAGGACCTGCCCGCCGCCCTCCGGGTAGTAGGCGCCGCGCAGGTAGTGGTCGAGCATCGCGGCGTGCTCGGCGAAGGTGATGCCGTCCGGCATGGTGCCGTAGTTGCCGGCCTGGGCGGCGAGCAGGGTGCGGGCCTTGGGCGAGAGGCCGCAGTGGTCCAGGGCCTCGGCGAGGGTCCGGGCCCGGCGGGCCCAGCGCATGGTGTCCGGGTACTGGCGGAACAGGTCGACCATGGGGCGGCCGAGCAGGGCCTCCCGGGTGGCTCCGGCCACCGTCTCGGCGAGGTGGACGAAGCGGTCGACGCCCTCGGCCTCCTCGGGCAGGGCCGCGCGCAGCCGGTCCCGGTAGCCCGGCCAGCCGGCCGGCACGTCCAGGGTGGCGGTGGGGGTGATGATCCGGTCGAAGCCCTGCTCGTTGTCCATCGGGCGGAAGGACACCCGGTCGCGGACGCCGAGTCCGGACAGGATCGCGGGGAAGATGCCGTCCGGCCCGCAGTCGCCGACGTAGTGGGTGCCGACGTCGAACTCGTACTTGCGCCGGCGGCGGAAGACGTGGGCGTTGCCGCCGGCCACGTCGTGCTGTTCGAGGACGAGCACGCTGCGCCCGTCGGCGGCCAGGTAGGCCGCGCTGACCAGTCCGCCGAGGCCGCTGCCGACCACGATCGCGTCGTAGTGGTCTCTGCCGCCCCCGGCCGTCGGACCCTGCACTTCCCGCATTCCCGCCCCCACTCGTCGGACCATCAGAACGTGCCGCCGCCGTGGATCTCGAAGACCGACCCGCTGATGTACGCCGCCCGGTCGGACAGCAGGAAGGAGACCAGGTCGGCCACCTCTTCCGGCTTGCCGATCCGCCCGAGCGCAACGCTCCCCAGCATCCGTTCCAGCGCTGCCCCGGACATCCCGCCGACCATGTCGGTCGCGATCAGGCCCGGGGCGACCACGTTGGCCCGCACGCCGCGCGGGCCGCACTCCTTGGCCAGGGATTTGGTGAAGCCGATGATCCCCGCCTTCGAGGCGGCGTAGTTGGCCTGGCCGACGTTACCGTAAATCCCGGACACTGACGACAGGTTGACGATCACTCCGGTGCGCCGCTTGCTCATCGCGAAGGCCGTCGCGCGGCACACGTGGTAGACGCCGTCCAGGTTCGTGCGCAGCACTTCGTCCCAGTCGGATTCGGGCATCAGGATCACCGGACGGTCCCTGGTGATGCCCGCCGAGGTGACCGCGGCGTCGACCGGGCCGAGGTCGCGCTCGGTGCGGGCGAACCAGTCGCGGACCGCGGCGGAGTCGGCCACGTCGCAGCGGGTCGCGGTGATCCGGGTGCCGGCCTCCCCGGCCTCCTTGACCAGCCGGTCGGCTGCGTCGGCGTCGGCGCGGTAGCAGAAGGCGACGTCGTAGCCGTCCCGGGCGAGGCGGAGCACGATCGCCCGGCCGATGCCCCGGGAGCCGCCGCTGACCAGGGCGATCATGCGTCGGCTCCGTTCGGGGCGGTCGGGTTCGGGGCGGTCGGGTTCGGGGTGGTGGTGGCGGGAACGGTGGCCGGGGCCAGCAGGCGGAGCACCGCGCAGCCGACCGCGCCGTCCCGGTCGACGGCGGTGACCAGGGCGGTCCGGCCCGCCGCGGCCGGTTCGGTCTCGGCGGTGCTGAGCAGCGCCTGGATCTGGAAGGTCGCGGCGGCCGGGCCGGGGTCCAGCAGCTGCTGGTGGCCGGTCACGGGCCTTCGGCCCGGGTTGCTTGAGCCTTCGGCGCTGCGCGGCGGCTTCGCCTCGGCCCCCGCCGCCTCACCCCGGAGGAGCGAGCCCTCAGGCTCAAGAGCTGGGAGCCGTACGTCGGCCAGGCCGTCCGCCCGCTCCGGCGGCTCCAGCGGCTCCAGCGGCCCGGCGGGAAGGGTCGAGGAAGACCTTCTCCAGCGGCAGCCCGAGGTCCTTGCAGACGCCGAGCCAGGACAGCCGGTTGACGTTGTGCGGCAGCACCAGCGCCAACTCGTCGATCCCGCAGCCCGCTTCGGCCAGCGCCGCGGCGATCACCTCGCACAGGCCGGGCCCGTAGAGGTCCTGGAACTCCTTGGCGGCGACCTCGCCCATGACGAACTCGTCGCCGAACCGCGGGTAGGTGCGCGCCGCGTAGCCCGTCATCCGGTCCGGGCCGGAGCGGTCCGCGCTCACCAGGACAGCGGCGGTGCCCTCGCCCATCACGGTGACGTCCGGGATGGACTGGGTCTGCGCGGTGCAGGCCTTCTCCCCGGCGACGACCAGGGCGAGCGCGTTCGGGTCCGGGTCGGCGGCGAGCAGGGTGCCGGCCAGGTCCAGGGCGAGCAGGCCGGAGGCGCAGGCGTGGTGCGAGACGACGAACGCGGCGGCGTGCTCCAGGCCGAGTTCGGCCTGGAGCGGCCCGAGCGCGGTCAGCGGGTACGGCAGCGGCGAGGGCATGGTGCGGGCCTGGAGGACGTACTTGACGCGCTGTTCCTGGCCGCGCAGCTCGACCAGCTTGGTCGCGGCGCGCAGCAGCAGCTCGGTCTCGGTGGCCGCCGGGTCGCGGCACACCTCGGCGAGCCCGTAGAAGCGCTGGTAGCGGCGCAACTGGACGTCCGTCAGCTGGAGTCGCCGCTGGAAGCGGGCGATCGGGACGGTGTCGGGAAGGCAGCTGGAGACCGCCGTGATCGACGTCATGCCCACTACGGTGGCGCGCGGCGCTGACGGGCAGCTGACGCCGGGCTGACCGTCGCCGACTCCCGGCTGCCTGCGCAGGCAGCCGGGAGTCGGCGCAGGCCCGCCGCGCCGGGCGGGCCCGCCGGTGTCGTCGCCGCCCTGGCGCTACCGGTGCAGGACGGTGCCGCCTCCGATGACCCAGAAACCGGCCGGGACGGTGCCGCACCGGGTGACCTCGGTGTGCCTCGTGGGGTCGGTCCGTTCCCAGCCGACCCGGCGCTCGCCGTGCCCGTCGGCCGGGTAGAAGGTCAGACCGGCCTCGGGGTGCTGCCCGGGCTGGAAGGGCTGCGGCTCGCCGCCGAGCGGGGTGAGCACCATCCGCGAGATCGGCCCGGTCACCGTGACGGCGCCGTCCGCGTCGACGGTCAGACAGTCGACGTCGAACTCGGCCCGGATGGTGCCGTCCTTGTCGAAGACGTGCTGCACCACGGCGTGCCCCCGGGCCCGGCCGTCGACCGTACGGGCGCTGACCTGCGCGGTGAGCCGCTCGCCGGGGTTGGCGCCCGGGCCGTGCTCGTTGAGCAGCGTCCAGCCGCGCAGGGCGAGGTGCCCGGCCGGTCCGGCGGTCGCCGCAGCCGCGGCCGCAGGTACGGGTACGGCCGCGGGCACAGCGGCGGGCGCGGCGCCGGCGGTGCCGGCCGTCCCGGCGGCGAGGGCCGTGACGGCGGTGGCGAGCGCGATGGCGGCGGTGAGCTTGCGCATGGTCGATCCTTCGATGCGTCAAGGGAGTTCGGGCTGTTGCCCGACCCCTCCAAGCTCCCAGCCCACCACCGCCCGCGGCCTCCGCCCCGGGGAGGGACCGGCTCCCCCCGGTGGGGGAACCGCGCCTCCTCCGCCCGGCCCACCGCAGGACGCCGGGGCCGTACGGTGACGGCCGCACGCGGTCACCGCGCCGCCCTCACCGCACGGCCCGGCGTATCGCCTCCAGGGCGAGCGCGGCCGCGGCCAGGGCGGCGGCCAGCCCGGCGACCGCCGCCGGGGCCGGGGCGCGGTCTCCGGAGACGCCCAGGAAGTCCAGCCCGGAGACGTGGTTGACCATCCCGTACCAGAGCATCGGGTAGACGGTCTGGAACAGCCGGGGTCCACGGCTGAGGCTGCCGCAGAGCAGGGCCAGGGCGGGCACCAGCAGCGCGCCCGCCACGGCGCCCAGCGCCGCCCGGGACTGCCCGGCGGCGGCGAGCCGCAGGGCCGGCACGGCCGTCACCGCCAGTGCCGGGACGATCCCGGCGAGCAGCCCGGCCAGCCCCCGGCGCAGCGGGGACGGGCAGGCGGCGAGCAGCTGCTCGGTGCTGCCGCCGCCGGCGCGGTGGCCCATCCGGGCCCAGAGCGGAATCGGCCAGAGCATCGCGAACGGCAGCACCGCGTGGCTCGGCCCGTCCGGTGCGACGGCCGCCGCGGCCACCGCGAGCAGGGCCGCCCCGGCCCACCAGAGCCGCTGCCCCCGCACCAGGATCCGCAGCTCCCCGAGCAGCGCGTCGAAGCCGATCCGCCCCTGCCGGGGAGCGGCCGGTCGGGCGGGCCCCAGGGCGAAGCCCGCCGGCTCGGCGGCGACGCCGGGGCCGGGGCCGATGGTCCCGCCGCCCGCCCTGCCTGGCCGCGCCCGCCCGGTGCCCCGCCGGGCCGGATCCCCGTCGAAGCGCCGGAACCAGAGCGCCCCGACCAGCGCGATCCCCACCGCCGCGCCGACCAGCAGCACCCCCGTGGCCGCTGGTCCGCCTGCCTCGCCGGGCCCGAGCCCGGGCCAGTCGAAGGTGCCGAGCACCCGGTTGTCCGCCGTCAGGCCCACGCCGAACTCCACCCCGGCGACCGGCCGCCCGCCCGCCGCGAGCGACTCCCGGATCGAGGCGGTGATCCGCCGCATGCCCAGCAGGTCCGGCCCGCCGCCGGCCTGCGCGCCGAGCACCGTCACCAGCCAGACCGCGAACCAGACCGCCGCTCCCAGCCCGCCGCGCAGCCCGGGCACGGTGTCGAAGAGCACCGCGCACCCGGCCACCGCCGCCAGCAGCGGCAGTGTGATCAGGACGTACGGCAGCAGCAGCCGCACCGCGTCCACCCGGCCCGAGTCTCCCTTGACCAGCTGCACCGCGAGCGCCGTCCCGGCGAGCGCGAGCAGCATCGAGCCGAACAGCAGCAGGTTGCCGACGAACTTGCCCGTCAGGTAGCCCGCCCGGCTGAGCGGGGTGGCGGCGAGCAGCCGACCGACACCGCTCTGCTCGTCCCGCCCGATGCCGCCCCGGGCGATCCCGAAGCCGGCCAGCGAGAGCCAGACCGCGCCGCCGAGCGCGGTGACCGTCCCCACGTAGCCGCTGGTGTAGCGGCCGTGCAGGTCGGTCACCTGGAACACTTCCCAGCGGGAGTCGCCCACCGGCGCGGCGAGCAGCCCGAGCGCGAGCGTGCCGAGCAGCACCACCAGGTAGCCGGGCCGGCGCCGGCGCTCCCGGAAGTCGGCCAGGGCCAGCGCCCCGATGCGCGTCACCACGCCCTCACCGCCTCCGGCTGCCCGGGCCCGGTGCGGTCGGCGGTGAGCAGCAGGTAGGCGTCCTCCAGCCGGGGCGGTACGGGCCGCGCCCCGGGCGCGGGCGCCTGCCGGGAGAGCACCCGGGCCCGGACGCCCTCCGGGGTGCGGGTGGTGGCGCCGACCGGGAAGCGCGAGCGCAGCGCCGGGAGCCCGTCGGCCGCGACGGTCAGCTCCCAGACGGAGCCCTCGGCCCCGCGCAGCAGCTCCTCCGGACTGCCGTGGTGCAGCAGCCGGCCGCCGCCCATCACCGCGATCCGGTCGGCGGTGGCGGCGACGTCCGGGACGATGTGGGTGGACAGCACGACGATCCGGTCGGCGCCGAGCCCGCTGAGCAGGCTGCCGAAGCGCAGCCGCTCCTCCGGGTCGAGCCCGACCGTGGGCTCGTCCACGATCAGCAGCGCCGGGTCGTTGAGCAGCGCCTGGGCGATGCCGACCCGTTGGCGCATCCCGCCGGACATCGCGCCGAGCCGCTGCCCGGCCGCGCCGGTGAGGTTGACCAGGTCGAGGAGCTGCTCGATCCGGGCCGCGGCGGAGCGCCGCCGCAGCCCCTTGGCGGCGGCCAGGTAGGCGAGGAACTCGCGGGCGGTGAGCTGCGGGTAGACGCCGAAGTCCTGCGGCAGGTAGCCGACGGCGCGGCGCAGCGGCCCGGGCCGGCGGGCGATGTCCACCCCCTCCCACAGCACCCGCCCCGAGGTGGGCCGGGTGACCGTGGCCAGGATGCGCATCAGGCTCGACTTGCCGGCGCCGTTGGCGCCGAGCAGGCCGAGCACGCCGGGCCGGAGCGTCAGCGAGAAGGAGTCGACCGCGCGTCTGCCGCCGCGGTACTCCTTGGTGAGGTCGAGGATCTGGAGTTCGGTCACGCCCTGAATGCTTCCGTCCGGGCCGTGCCCGCACATCTGCCGTTCGGCAGATATCCGGCGGCTTCCGGCACCGGATCACGCCGGAGAACGCCGGAGGGGTGTGCCGTTCGGCACACCCCTCCGATCATCTGATGGCAGATCAGATGTCAGTCCTCGTCGCCGAAGTCGCCCTCGACGTCGCCGCCGAGGTCGCCCCCGGCGTCACTCCCGTCCGGGGTGCCGCTGATCGCGTACCCCTGCCGGCGCGCCTCGTAGCAGGCCACCGTCGCGGCCGCCGAGACGTTCAGCGAGCCGACCCGGCCCAGCTGCGGCACGAACACCACCTGGTCGCAGAGCTCCAGCGCCTCGGGCGTGATCCCGCGGTCCTCGTGCCCCAGCACGAAGGCCACCGCGGGGGTCAGCCCGGCGGCGAACATCGGCACCGCGTCGTCCGCCAGCTCCAGCCCGACCACCTTGAAGCCGTCGGCCTTCGCGGCCGCGACCGCCTCGGCGACGGTCGGGAAGTGCTCCACCTTCAGGTACTTGTCGGTGCCCATCGCGGCCTTCTGCGCGCCGGACGAGCGCACCGACGGGGTGTCCCCGGTCAGGTACAGCTTCTCGGCGCCCATCGCCGCCCCGGTGCGCACCACCGAACCGACGTTGAACGGCGACTGCAGGTTCTCCAGGATCATCGCGAGCCGGAACTCGTTGCTGCGCCGCCAGGTGCGGTGCAGTCGCTTCAATTCGGTCCCGCGCAGCTGCTTCACGACGTCGTTCCCCGTCCACTCTCGGTGCCCTCGCCCGCTTCCGGGCGGGGCCGCGCTTCCAGAATCCGGAACCCGTTGACCGACGCGACCCGGGAGGTCGGGTAGCCCTGCTCGTTGAGCCACTTCTGCAGCGAGTCCGAGCCCAGGTGCTTCTGCACCACGAGGAACGCCGAGCCGTCCGGGGTCAGCCGGCCGAGCCAGTGGGTCAACAGCCCGCGCAGCTCGGCCTTGCCGATCCGGATCGGCGGGTTGGAGTAGATGGTGGCGAACCGGAGGTCCTCGGGGACCTCGTCCGGCAGCGCGGCCTGGACGTTGCCCAGCCGCAGGGCCTCCGCGTTCAGCCGGACCAGCTCCAGCGCGCGCTCGTTCACGTCCACCGCCCACACCGGGAGCCGCTTGCGGCGGGTCGCCCAGGTCAGCGCGATCGGGCCGTAGCCGCAGCCGACGTCCAGGATCGGGCCGCGGACCCGCGGCGGCGGGGCGTGCTCCAGCAGGACCCGGGTGCCCTGGTCGAGTCGGCCGTGCGAGAACACCCCCGCGTCGGTGGTGAGTTCGAGGGTCAGGTCCGGGAGCGAGACCGTGATCGGCCGGCGCTCGCTGGCGACCTCGGGCGCACTGGAGAAGTAGTGCGAGCCGGACATGGGTTCCCCGTCGTTCGTAAGGGCCGTCATGGTCAGGCCGTCGTGCGGATGGGCCTCGGGGCCCACCGGGTGGGTGCGGGACGGCCCTGGGTACGGCACCGATCGTACCCCCGGCGGCCTGCGGGGCGTTCCGCCCGGCCCCGGGGGGACGGGCCCGCGGGCGGGCCCCGGACCGGTCGGCGCGGCCGCCCGGGCGGCGTCCGGGCGGCGTCCGGGGCGATCGTCGCGCGGAACGCCTCCGGAGCCGGGCGGGCGTGGTCGGGGCCCGGACAACACGCCGGAGCGCCCTCGGCACGTCGCGTCCGCGCGCCCGGCGGCGGATACTGCGAGTACCGCCATCCGGGCCCTGGGAGCCTCCCGACAGTGAGGACGGACGCCATGCCGCAGAATCACGAGGACTACCTGATCGACGAGGCTGCCGAGACCGTCGAGCCCGACGACGCAGCGACCGACGGCGACGAGTACGACGAGGTCGCCGAGCGCCGGGCCGTCGGCGGGGACCCGGCCACCGACCTCGCGGACGCCGCCGAGCAGAGCCGGGTCGTCCAGCTCGACGAGGACGAGTACCGGGAGTAGCGGCAAGCGCCCACCAGCACTCACCGGCCCCCACCGGCCCCCGCACGCCCCACCCGCCCCCACGCGCCCCCTACAGCGCCTTGCGGCCCTACAGCGCCTTGCGGCGCTGCAACCAGGTCATCGCCGCCCAGCCCGGCAGCACCGGCAGGATCAGCGTCAGCAGCCGGAACAGCGCCACCGCCGCCAGCGCCCCGCCCTCCTCCATCGACGCGGTCTGCTGGAGCCCCAGCAGCAGCGCCCCGTCCACCGCGCCGACCCCGCCCGGGGTCGGCGCTGCGTTGCCCGCCGCGTTGCCCACCAGGAACACCACCGCCACCGCGGCGAAGGACGGTGCCCGGCCGATCGCCAGGGCGCAGCAGTACAGGCAGGTGATCAGGCAGAGCGACACCGCCAGCTGTCCGGCCACCCCCACCGCCAGCCGCCCCGGATTGCGCAGCAGGTCCAGCAGCCGCGGCAGCACCTCGGCCGTCAACGGCCGCAGTCGCGCCGCCAGCCACCGCCGGGCGGGCGGGATCGACCACACCACCACCAGCAGCACGGCCGCCACCACCAGCCCGCCGACCACGGCCGGCAGCGCCGCCAGCTCCGAACCGCCCGGCTGCGCGTCCACCAGGTAGACGAAGGCCCCCAGCTGCAGCAGGTGCAGCACCAGCCCGATCAACTGCCCCACCCCGACGCTGGACAGCGCCTGCGCGGTGGGGATGTTCGCCCGCTGCAACAGCCGGGTGTTCAGCGCGATCCCGCCGACGCCCCCGGGCGACACCAGCTTCACGAACGCCCCGGCCAGCTGCGCCAGCACCACGTTGCGGAAGTTCAGCCGCTCCGGCACGAACCCGACGAACCCCATCGCCGCCGCCACGTGGCTCAGCCCCGCGGCCAGCACCGCCAGCGCCATCCACCACGGATCGGCATCGGTCAGCGCCGCGATCGGGTTGTCCTCCACCGCGAAGAACTGCGGGATCAGCAGCACCCCGGCCACCACCCCGCCCGCCACGGCGAACAGGGTCCGCGGCCGCAACCGCTCCAGCCGCACCGGCCGCCCCACCACCTCCGGGCGCCCGCGCGACACCTCCGCCCGGATCTCCTCCAGCAACCCGCCGGACACCCCGGCCTCCGCCCCGGCCGCGGAGCCGGCCTCCGCGGCCGGGCCGACCCGGCCGACCGCCGGAGCGGCGGACGACCGGGTGGGGACGGCAGCGCTGCCCGAGCTGCCGTCCGGGACCACCGGCTGCCCGGTCTGCTGCCCACCGCCGGCCGCGTCGCCCGGCGCCTGCCCGCCCGGTGTCGACGCGCCCGGTGTCGACGCGCCCGGTGTCGACGCGACCGCACCGTGGCCGCCCCCCTCCGGGGCCTCCGCCCCCGCCCCCGCCGGACCGGCGCCCGGGCGGCGCTTGAGCGCCTGGCGGGTCGAGCGGGCGAGGGCGATCGGTTGGAGGAGGGGGAGTGCGGCGCCCAGGGCGTCGCGGCCGAGGACGGTGGTGGCGGTGCGGACGGCGCGGTCGGCGCCGGCCCGCAGGGCGAGGGTGGTGAGCAGTTGGACGACGTCGCAGCGCAGGACGAGTTCGCTGGCCGCGATGTCGCCGTCGGCGAAGTCGACCAGGTGGACCGCGCCGGTGCCGTCGACCAGCAGTGAGGACGGGACGAGGGCGCGGTGGGCGATCTCGCGGCGCTGGAGCAGGGCGAGCTGGCCCCAGGCGTCGGTGAGGAGCCCGTCGGTGATCTCCTCGTCGTCGAGCCGGTCGAGGGTGCGTCCGGCCAGGTGCTCGTACGCGATCAGGGCGGTGTCGTGGCCGAGGCCGGCGGTGGCGGCGATCCGGCGGGTGCGGACGTCGGCGGCGAGGGCGGCGTAGGTGACCAGGGCCTCGTGTTCCAGCCCGGTGCGCGGTGAGCGCAGGGCGCGCGGGTGGGGGGCGGTGCGCAGCCGCAGGCGGCGCCAGGCGCGCTGGACGGCGGCGGCGGTGACGGCCTGCCGGTCGAGCAGTTGGACGTCGAGTTCGGGCCGGTCGTCTGCCTGCCGGACCCGGTAGCGG
This sequence comes from Kitasatospora sp. NPDC059146, assembly GCF_042786665.1. Taxonomy (NCBI): domain Bacteria; kingdom Bacillati; phylum Actinomycetota; class Actinomycetes; order Kitasatosporales; family Streptomycetaceae; genus Kitasatospora; species Kitasatospora sp. NPDC059146. The sequence continues at coordinate 97,076 of NZ_JBHZCY010000018.1, forward strand.
TCCGGTCCGGCGGGCAGTGCCTCGACCGGTCGCAGTCCGCTGTCGCGCAGGGCGCGGAGCACTTCGCCGGGCCGGGGCCGCGGGTCCGGGGTGCCGACGGCGTACAGGGTGCCGTGGGCGCCGGTCCAGCCGATGAGCAGCCCGAGCAGCAGGGCGGTGGGGGTGGCGTACCCGCCGGCCAGTCCGGCGAGGCCGGAGAGGGTGAGGACGGCCCAGGGCAGGCGCCGTTCGCGGCTGGCGGAGGCGGTCATGAAGGCGAGGACGGGCGCCAGGTAGCCGTAGACGGGTTCGGTGTGCGCGAGCGCGTCGGCGGGCAGCCGCTGGGTGAGGGCGGTGAGCAGTGAGGCCGGGGCGAGGTCGTCGGCCCACAGGTCGAGGGCGAGGGTGGCGCCGTACGCGATGACGGCGGCGAGCAGCCCGTCGGAGACCTGCTGGAGGGCGCGCCGCCGGTCGGGGCCGAGCAGGCGGCGGACGGCGAGGCCGACGGGCAGCAGCAGGACGGCGGCGGTGGTGAGCCCGCCGGCCAGGTTCGCCAGCGGCCTGGGGACCAGCGCGGCGGCCCCGGCGACGTCGGCGGCGATGCCGCCGGTGGTGGCGCGGGCGTAGTCGGCGAGCAGCAGGGTGAGCGCGATCGTGATCAGGCCGGTGAGCAGCCGGATCAGGGCGACGGGCTGTCGGACCCGGCCGGCCTCGGCCAGCGGGCGGGCCCGTCGCCGCCGGCCTCCCGGGCCTCCCGGTCGGCCGGGTGCGGCCCTGTCGGCATGCCGCTGCCCGGGTATCTCCCCGTCGCTGTCCGGTCGTCCGGCCGGGGTGGTGGTGCCGCCCCCGCCGGTGTCGCCGTTCGTTCTCCCCGTCACGATCGCCACGGGTGGCATGCTCCCATGCCGCCCGTGGGCCGGGGGCGCGGGTTCGGCGCCCCCGCCCCGCCCCCGTCGCGCCCCGGCCCCCCGTCGCGCCCCGCCCCTGTCGTGCCCCGCCCCCGTCGCGCCCCGGGCCCGCCCGCGTCACGCCTGCCGGGTCGGCAGCACCACCTGGTGGCGCAGGTTGACGTGCCGGGGCCGGCTCACGGTGTAGGCGATGAGGTCCGCGATGTCGTCCGCGCCGAGCGCCGGGATCGCGGCGAACAGGCCGCCGAGCTGTTCGCGCAGCACCGGGTTGTCGATGTGCTCGCCGAGTTCGGTCTCGGTGAGGCCGGGCTCGACGGCGCTGACCCGGACGTCGCGCGGGCCGAACTCGGTGCGCAGGGCGGTGGAGAGCTGGGTGAGGGCGGCCTTGGTGGCGCCGTACACCGCGTAGTCGGGGAAGGAGACGTGCGAGGCGATGGAGGAGACGTTGACCAGGTCGGCGGTGCGGCCGTCGGCGGCGGCCGCGGTGAGGTCGGCGGTGAAGGCGCGGACGATCCGCAGGGCGCCGGTGAGGTTGGTGTCGATCATCCGGGTCCATTCGTCGATCCGCCCGTCGGCGAGCGGGTTGGCGAGCATCACCCCGGCGTTGTTGACCACCAGGTCGACCGGGCCGTAGGCGGCGTGGACGGCCTTCGCGGCGGCGTCGACCGAGGCCTGGTCGGTGATGTCGGCGGTGACGGCGAGGGCCTGCCCGCCGGCCGCGGCGATCTCGGCGGCGAGCGCGTCGATCCGCCCGGTGCGGCGGGCGAGCAGGGCGACCCGGGCGCCGTTCGCGGCGAGCAGCCGGGCGGTGGCGGCGCCCATGCCGCTGGCGGCTCCGGTGACGACGGCGGTGCGGGTGGCGAGGGCGGGGTAGCTCATCGGGGACTCCTGGAGGGGTTCGACCTGCTGACGTCAACCACTCTGCGGCGCCGCCGCGCGCCTACCCAGGGCCACGTTCTTCCCGGGTCCGCGCTTTCCGGGAAGTCCCTGCCCGGGAAGTCCCTGCCTGGGAAAGGCAGTACCACCCTCGGGCCGTCGCCCCAGGGCTACCCTGCCTGGCATGGAGAACACCCTGGGGGACTTCCTCCGCTCGCGCCGGGCCCGGATCCAGCCGGAGGAGGTGGGCCTGCCCGCGCACGGCCGCCGCCGGGTGCAGGGCCTGCGCCGGGAGGAGGTGGCGCAGCTCGCCGGGGTCAGCGTGGACTACTACATCCGGCTGGAGCAGGGCCGCGGCGGGAGCGCCTCGGACGCGGTGCTGGACGCGGTCGCCCGGGTGCTGCGGCTGGACGGGGCGGAGACGGCGCACCTGCGGTCGCTGAACCGCCCGCCGAAGGAGGCGCCCGCCCGGGTCCGCGGGGACCGGCGGGTCCGCCCGGGGACGCGGCTGCTGCTGGACCTGATGGCCGGGGTGCCGGCCTTCGTACTGGGCCGCCGGATGGACGTGCTGGCCTGGAACGCCCTGGGCGACGCGGTGAACGGCTTCTCCGAGCGCGCCGCGGCCGGAAAGCCCGGTGCGCCGCTCAACCAGGTCCGGGACGCCTTCCTCGACCCGGCCGCCCGCACCCTGTACCGCCAGTGGGACGCCGTCGCCGCCGAGACCGTCGCCCAGCTGCGCCGGGACGCCGGGCTGCACCCGGACGACCCGGCCCTGGCCGCCCTGGTGGGCGAACTGTCGGTGCGCAGCGAGGAGTTCCGCCGGCTCTGGGCCGACCACCTGGTGCGGGAGAAGACCAGCGGCGTGAAGCTGCTCCGGCACCCGCTGGTCGGCGACCTCGACCTCGGTTTCGAGACCCTGGCCGTCCAGGGCTCGCCGGACCAGGTGCTGGTCGCCTACACCGCCGCGCCGGGTTCGCCCACCGCCCAGAGGCTGGCCCTGCTGGCCAGTTGGACGGCCGCCGGCCCGGTTCCGGAGCCCGCGGAGCGTGCGGAGCCCGTGGAGTCCGGGGACGGGTCCTGAGCGAACGGTCTGAGCGGGCGGCCCGGCCGGAGCCGTCATAGCCTTCGAACATGACCGCCTGCGAAGACCTCGCCATGGCCCCCCGGGACATCGAGCCCGCCCCGCCCACCGACGGCTGCGCGGACTGCCTGGCCGGGGGCAGCCGGGACTGGGTGCACCTGCGGGTCTGTCTGGACTGCGGCCACATCGGCTGCTGCGACAACTCGCCGCAGCGGCACGCCACCGCGCACTTCCACAACTCCTCCCACCCGGTGATCCGTTCCTACGAACCGGGGGAGGACTGGCGCTGGTGCTACGTCCACGAGGTCATGGGCTGAGCCGGCCCCCGACCGCTCCGGTGGCACCGGCCCGTCGACCGGATAAAATCCGGACATAACACCCGAGCGGCCCCTCGGCCCGGCATCCGTCCGGCCGCGGCCGCCGAAGGGAGGCCGACGATGACCAAGCGAACCGCGGGCAGCACCGCCCAGCTCCGCAAGGGCACCCAGGAACTGCTGGAACGCCGGGGCATGGCGACGATGCCCGGCCGGCTCGGACCGAAGCCCGCCTTCGGCGCGCTGTCCGCCACCGGGAGCCCGACCGGCGACGTCTTCCGCCACGGCGGGCGGGACGCGGCCTCCGCGATGCCGCACGCCGCCCCGGCGATGCACGCGGAACTCAAGGGGCACCGCCACCGCGGCGCCGAGAAGCACTCGGCCCACTGAGCCGGCCCCGCGCCGACGACGCACCCCGCTGACCGGCCGACTGTCAGTGGGGTGCGATACGTTCGAGCCGTTCACCAGGACGCGGCGGGGCGCCCGGAACGCACAGGGCGCGCCGGGGCGGACGGAACGCACGAGGCGACGGGGGCGCACCATGACCGACGTGACCACGCAGGAGCCGGTGGAGCTCCAACTGGAGCGCCACCGCACCGAACTCACCGGCTACTGCTACCGCATGCTCGGCTCGGTCTTCGAGGCCGAGGACGCGGTGCAGGAGACCATGGTCCGCGCCTGGCGCGGGCACCGGGGCTTCGAGGGCCGCTCGGCGCTGCGCTCCTGGCTGTACCGGATCGCCACCAACGTCTGCCTGGACGCGCTGAACGGCCGCAAGGGCCGGGCCCGCCCGATGGACCTCGCCGGTCCGGTGACGGTGGCCACCGCGAGCGACGTCCGGCTGCCCGAGGTGACGTGGATCGGCCCCGCGCCGGACGGCCGGGTGCTCCCCGAGACAGGGGACCCTGCCGAGGTGGCCGCCCGGCGCGAGTCGGTGAAGCTGGCCTTCGTCGCCGCGCTGCAGCGCCTCGCGCCCCGGCAGCGGGCGGTGCTGATCCTGCGCGAGGTGCTCGGCTGGAAGGCCGCAGAGGTCGCCGAACTGCTCGGCGTCACGGTCGCCTCGGTCAACAGCGCGTTGCAGCGGGCCCGCGCGGTGCTCGCCGCGGACGCCTCCGCCGCCCGCCCGGCCGCCGCACTGGACGAGGCGCACCGCGCCCTGCTGGAGCGCTACGTCCGCGCCTTCGAGGCGTACGACATGGACGGCCTGACCGCACTGCTCCACGAGGACGTCACGCTCAACATGCCGCCGTACTCGATGTGGCTGCGGGGGGCGGCCGAGGTCCGGGCCTGGATGCTGGGCCCGGGGCACGGTTGCCGGGGCTCCCGGCTGCTCCCGGTGACGGCCAACGGCGGTCCGGCCCTCGCCCAGTACCGGCCGGGCCCGGCGGGCGGGTACGCGCCGTGGGCGCTGGTCGTGCCGGAGGTGTCGGACGGCCGGATCACCGGGCTCACCAACTTCCTCGACACCGACGTGCTCTTCCCGCTGTTCGGCCTCCCGGCCCGGCTCCCGGCCGAGTAGGCCGTGCTGCTCGGCGGGCGTGGCGGCCGCGCCCCGGTGGCAGAGTGGGGGCGACCGAACCGCCCTGCCCCAGGAGGAACACCGTGACGGCTGAGCCCTTGAGATCCCGCGAGGAGTGGCTGGCCTCGCTGCCCCGGATCTACGCGGCGGCGGGCTGCCTGCTGCGCGACGAGTCCGGCCGGATCCTGATCGTGAAGGCCGGGTACCGCGAGCACTGGCAGTTCCCCGGCGGGACGATCGACCTCGGGGAGGGCCCGGTCGAGTGTGCCGCGCGGGAGTTGGAGGAGGAGACCGGCATCGTCAAGGAGGCCGGCGACCTGCTGGCCATCTCCTGGACCCACCCCTCGAACGAACTCGACCACCCGGCCCAGCACTTGATGTTCGACTTCGGCACCGTCCCGGACGGCACCCCCGTGACCGTCCCGGCCGGCGAGCTGGACACCCACCGCTGGGCCCCGCTGGACGAGGCTCTGGAGCTGCTCGGCCCGGCCCGTTCGGCCCGGCTGCGGGCGGCCCTGGAGGCGGCCGCCGACGGCCGGGTCCGGATCGTCACCACCCACGTCTCCGGCTTCTAGGCCGAGCTGCCGAAGTGCCGTGCCCCGGAAGGGAGTCCACCCCGGGGCACGGTCGGTGGGCCGGTCCTCACCGAGCCCCGGGGTCGGCCTCCCGGGCGGCGATCAGGGCGGCGACGGCCTCCGAGACGAAGGTCTCCGCCTCGGTCTTGTCCACGTTCAGCCCGGCGAGCACGCCCTTCCCGTTCTCCAACTCCAGGAGGGCGAGCAGGATGTGCTCGGTGCCGACGTAGTTGTGCCCGAGCTTGAGCGCCTCCCGGAAGGTCAGCTCGACGGCCTTCTTGCCCTGGGTGGAGTACGGGATCAGCGCGGGCACCTGCTGCTCGACGGCGGTCGGCAGCGCGGCGGTGGTCGCCGTCCGGACGGCCTCCGGGGTGACGCCCTGGGCGAGGAGCGCCTTGAGCCCGATG
>NZ_JBHZCY010000019.1:0-3773 GCF_042786665.1 Kitasatospora sp. NPDC059146
CCGACCCGCAGCCCTACATCTGGACCAAGACCGCCGACGAGATCCTCGAACGCCTCGCCGGATATCTGAAGCGAATTCCAGACTCAGGACACTAGGGTCCGTCTTCGAAGACCAGATCCAGAGCAGGGGCCCGGACCAGGGACAGCGGATCGGGTCCGGAGCAGGGATCAGATCTCGTACACCGCGCCGGCCCGGGCCAGCTCCACCGGGCCGGCGTACGCGGCGGCGGCGTCGCGGCGGTTGCGCTCGGCGTCGGTCCACGGCGGGATGTGGGTGAGCACGAGCCGGTGCGCCCCGGCGGCGGTCGCGTGCTCACCGGCCTCCCGGCCGTTGAGGTGGACGGCCCGGTAGGTGTCGCGGCCGTCCAGGTAGGCGGCCTCGCAGAGGAACAGGTCGGCGTCCCGGGCGAGTTCGACCAGCTCGGGGCTCTCCCCGGTGTCACCGGAGTAGACCAGCGCGCGGCCGTCGTGCTCCAGCCGGAAGGCGAAGGCGTCCACCGGGTGGTTGACCTGCGCGACGGAGACCCGGAACGGGCCGAGCCCGAAGCTGCCCGGAGTGAGCGTGCGGAACTCGAACACCTCCTTCATCCCGGGGTTCTCCGGCATGTCGTACGCCCGGGCGAGCCGCTCGGCGGTGCCGGCCGGACCGTACACCGGGAGCAGGTCGGGGCAGCCCTCCGCGCGGTAGTTGCGGGCGACCCAGTAGGCGCACAGGTCGACGCAGTGATCCGCGTGCAGGTGGCTGAGCAGGACGGCGTCGACCTCGTAGAGGCCGGTGTACTTCTGCAGCGCGCCGAGCGCGCCGTTGCCGAGGTCCAGCACCACGCGGTAGCCGTCGGCCTCGACCAGGTAGCTGGAGCACGGCGAGTCGGCGGACGGGAAGCTCCCCGAGCACCCCACCACGGTCAGTTTCATCCGAGCCCCTCCGCCCCGACACGTCCTGGCTGCTGTTGGCGTACGACATGGAAACAGCATGGAAAACAAGCATGGAAAACGGCAGGCCGGGCCGGTGGACCGGCCGGTAGCACTGCGTTGGTGTGTCGAGGGTAAGGGCGGAGCAGCACTTTGCCCCCGTCCCCGTGCCGGGCTGTGGCTGGAATCACCCAGACCGCCGGGGCGGGGGCCGCGGCGCCGGATCAGCGGTGCCGGGGGCGGTTGCGGGCCCAGGTGCGGATGGTCGCGGGGTACCAGCGGGGGTGCCCGCTGCCGTCGATCACGTCGGGGTCGGGCAGCAGTCCGTGCCGCCGGTAGTTGCGGACGGTCTCGGGCTGGACGTTGATGTGCCGGGCGATCTCGGCGTACGACCACAGTGCGTCGCTGTTCACGAAGGCACCTCCGGGGGGACGGGGGCGGACGTTCGTGGGGCAGCCTTTCCGGACGGCACCGGGACGCAGGCCGCAGAACGGGCGTCGTGGCGGATCCGTGACGAACCGGGAGCAACGTACGGACAAATGCTCAACTGTCACGGCCGCCACGGTGGTGGCGTCCACCGGCGGCCCGGTACGGTTCGCGGCATGACTGGCATCTGGATCGTTCTCCTGCTGGCGGGCGTCGCCGTGCTGGCCGCCGTCGCGGCGGCGCTGGTCAGGCGCACCCGCCCCGCGTCCCGCCCGGCCGCCCCGACCCGCCCGCGCCCGCGCACCGGGGCCGGGCCGGAGCCGCAGGAGATCTGGTGGGCCGAGGTGCCGTTCGAGGACGGCCCGGGCGCCAAGGACCGCCCCTGCCTGGTGCTGCGGGTGCACGGCCGGACCGCCACCGTCGCGAAGATCACCAGCAAGCACCACGCCGAGCGCCCGGGCGTGCTGCCGCTGCCGCCGGGTTCGGTGGGCGACCGGCAGGGCCGGGCCAGCTGGCTGGAGACCGACGAGCTGCGCGAGGTGCCGCTGTCGGCCTTCCGCCGCCGGGCCGGCACCGTGGACCGCCAGGTCTGGTCCCGGGCCCAGCGGGCGGTGTCGAACCAGGGACGCTAGGGCATCAGGCCCAGAGCTGGCCCTGCAAGGCCTCGACCGCCGCCTCGGTGGACTCGGCGGTGTAGATGCCGGTGGAGAGGTACTTCCAGCCGCCGTCCGCGACCACGAACACGACGTCCGCGCGCTCCCCGGCGGCCGCCGCCTTGCGGCCGACGCCGATCGCGGCGTGCAGGATGGCGCCGGTGGACACGCCCGCGAAGATGCCCTCCTGCTGGAGGAGTTCGCGGGTACGGCGGACGGCGTCGGCGGAGCCGACCGAGAAGCGGGTGGTGAGCACCTCGGCGTCGTACAGCTCGGGGACGAAGCCCTCGTCGAGGTTGCGCAGCCCGTACACCAGGTCGTCGTAGCGCGGTTCGGCGGCGACGATCCGTACGCCGGGGACCTTCTCGCGCAGGTAGCGGCCGACGCCCATCAGGGTGCCGGTGGTGCCGAGGCCGGCCACGAAGTGGGTGACGGTGGGGAGGTCGGCGAGGATCTCGGGGCCGGTGGTGGCGTAGTGGGCGCCCGCGTTGTCGGGGTTGCCGTACTGGTAGAGCATGACCCAGTCGGGGTGCTCGGCGGCGATCTCCTTGGCGATCCGGACGGCGGTGTTGGAGCCGCCGGCGGCCGGGGAGGGGATGATCTCGGCGCCCCACATCCGGAGCAGTTCGCGCCGTTCCTCGCTGGTGTTCTCGGGCATCACGCAGACCATCCGGTAGCCCTTGAGCTTGGCGGCCATGGCGAGCGAGATGCCGGTGTTGCCGCTGGTGGGCTCCAGGATCGTGCAGCCGGGGGTGAGCCGGCCGTCGGCCTCGGCGCGCTCGATCATGTGCAGCGCCGGGCGGTCCTTGATGGAGCCGGTGGGGTTGCGGTCCTCCAGCTTGGCCCAGAGGGTCACCAGGCCGTCGTCGTTGCCGGGGACGGCGGCGGACAGCCGGGGCAGGCGGACCAGGGGGGTGTTGCCGACGGCTTCGAGCGGACTGTCGTATCGCAAGGGAGGCCTCCGGCCACGGCGATGAGGGTGAAGAGGGGCGGTTCCCCCGACCCCGGCGCCGGCCCCGTTGCGTCACGCGCGGGGACGGTGCCGGGGGAACCGGGAGGTCAGCGGGCGCCGCCGGCCACGGCGGGCAGGATGGTGACGCTGTCGCCGTCGGCGAGGGCGGTGGAGATGCCCTCCAGGAACCGGACGTCCTCGTCGTTCAGGTAGACGTTGACGAAGCGGCGCAGCTCGCCGCCGTCGACCAGGCGGGCGGCGATGCCCGGGTGGCGGGCGTCGAGGTCGGTGAAGAGTTCCGCGAGGTTGCTGCCGTTGCCCTCGACGGCCTTGGCGCCGTCGGTGTAGGTGCGGAGGATGGTCGGGATGCGGACCTCGATGGCCATGGGTGCGCTCCTGTGCGAGTCGTGTGGGGTGGGTGGGCCGCAACGGGCGCGGCGGGGCGGAGGGTGCCCGGGGCTCGACGCCGCCGGGGAGGCGGCGGGGCCCGGGTGGGGCGGGGCGGCTCTCAGCGCGAGCGCGCGGGCGTGCCGGGACAGATCGCGCCGGCGTGCCGGCACAGGTCGATGTGCAGGCGCGCCACGAGGCGGGTGCCCGGGGCCTGGTTGCTCACATCGACGGAACGCATGGGCTCATCGTATAGATTCCCGGGCCCGCTCCGACATGCCCGTCCCGCGATCCGGATGCTTTCGTTTCCGATGCTGAGATTCCTCCGGGACGCCGGGGGCCCCCCCCCCCCCCCGGGCGGGGGGGGGGGGGCGGGGGGGGGGGGGGCCCGGCCCCCCCGGGGGGGCGCCCCCCCCCCGCCCGGGTGCCCCCCGATAGAGCCCC
>NZ_JBHZCY010000019.1:3783-102421 GCF_042786665.1 Kitasatospora sp. NPDC059146
TGGTGCCCGGGCCCCCCCCGGACGGCCCGCCCGGGCTACCGGTTGGGTTGCGTGTCCTTGTGGGTGGGCCGGCGGGCCGGCGGGGGGCGCGGGGCCGGGGGGGGGGGGTGGGGGGGGCCGGGTCCGGGTGGGTGCCGGTCAGGCCGGGTGGGCCTCGACGACCTGGACGTCTTCCTCCGTGATCTCGCCGTCCACGATGCGGAACGAGCGGAACTCGTAGGGGTCGTCCTCGGCGGCTCCCTCGGCGGTGGAGACGAGGACGTAGTGGGCGAACGGCTCGGAGGCGTAGCTCACGTCGGTGCGGGAGGGGTAGGCCTCGGTGGCGGTGTGCGAGTGGTAGACGATCACCGGCTCCTCGTCCAGGTCGTCCATCTCGCGGTAGAGCTTGAGCAGGTCGCCCGAGTCGAACTCGTAGAAGGTGGGCGAGCGGGCCGCGTTGAGCATCGGGACGAACCGCTCGGGCCGGCCGCTGCCGGCCGGGCCGGCGACCACGCCGCAGGCCTCGTCCGGGTGGTCGGCGCGGGCGTGGGCCACGATCCGGTCGCGGATCTCTCGGGTGATGGTCAGCATGTCGGCCAGGATGCCACGCCCTACCGGATGTCCGCCGGGGCGTCCGAGGCCCGGTCGCCGGGTGTCCGCCACCCGGTCGCGGGCCCGCGGACGCCCGGCCGCGCCGGGGGTGTCAGCCGCCGTTGCGGGCGTGCAGGTGGTCGTGGGCGGTGCCGTGGACGGACTCCGGGTTGCGGCGCTTGAGCACCTGGTAGCCGATCACCAGCACCAGCGCCCAGCCGGGGAAGACGTACAGCGAGATCCGGTTGTCGGCGTCCAGGGCGATCAGCACCACGACCATGGCCAGGAAGGCGAGGGCGGCCCAGCTGACCCAGGCGCCGCCGGGGGCCTTGAAGGTGGGCGGCGGCAGGTGGCCGGCCTGCCAGGCCTTGCGGTAGCGGATCTGGGAGATCAGGATCATCGCCCAGGTCCACAGCCCGCAGACCGTGGCGACCGAGGTGATGTACTCGAACGCCCGTGCCGGGACGAGGTAGTTGAGGACCACGCCGGCGCCCATCAGCACACAGGAGATGGTGATCGCGAAGGCCGGGGTGCGGCGGCTGTTGAGCTTGGTGAGCTGCCCGGGGGCCTGGCCGCGCAGGGCGAGGTCGCGCAGCATCCGGCCGGTGGAGTACATCCCGGAGTTGCAGGAGGAGAGCGCCGCGGTGAGCACCACGAAGTTGATGATGCCGGCCGCGGCCGGGATGCCGATCTTGCCGAAGGCGGCGACGAACGGGCTGACGCCGGGCTGGAACTCCCGCCACGGCACCAGCGAGAGGATGACCACCAGGGCGCCGATGTAGAACAGCGCGATGCGCCAGGGCAGGGTGTTGATGGCGCGCGGCAGGGTCTTCTCGGGGTTCTCGCTCTCGCCCGCGGTGACGCCGACGAGTTCGACGCCCAGGTAGGCGAACATGACGATCTGCAGGGTCATCACGGTGGCGCCGATGCCCTTGGGGAAGAAGCCGCCGTCCTGCCACAGGTGGGTGATCGACGCGGTGTCACCGGCCTTGCTGAACCCGAGGGTGAGCACGCCGATGCCGATCAGGATCATGCCGATGATGGCGGTGACCTTGACCATGGAGAACCAGAACTCGATCTCGCCGAACAGCTTCACCGAGATCAGGTTGGCCGCGTAGAGGATGACCAGGAAGGTCAACGCGCTGGCCCACTGCGGGATGCCGGGCGCCCAGAACTTGACGTACACGGCGGCCGCGGTGGTCTCGGCCATGCCGGTGACGACCCAGAACAGCCAGTACGTCCAGCCGGTGACGTAGCCGGCGAAGGGGCCGAGGAACTCCCGGGCGTACTCGGCGAAACTGCCGGAGACCGGGCGGTAGGTGAGGAGTTCGCCGAGGGCGCGCATGATCGCGAAGATCACCAGGCCGGCGACCGCGTAGGAGAGGATCAGGCTCGGCCCGGACTTGGAGATCGCGGTGCCGGCGCCGAGGAAGAGGCCGGTGCCGATCGCGCCGCCGATCGCGATCATCTGGATCTGGCGGCTGCCGAGCCCCCGCTCGTAGCCCTCTTCGTCCGGTTTCCCGTCGACCACCTGGTCGTAGGTCTGCTCGGCCATGGTCACCGTCCTGGTGGGTCTCGTTTGTGGGGAGAAGTCGTACCACGCCCGATCCGGATACCGGTGTTCATCTGAGCGATATTTGAGCATGTCCTGCTAGGTTTTGCCCGATTTATGCGAAAATGCCCCGGCCGATCGTCCGCATGCTGGACGGAACGGCCGGGGCTTGCCCGAAAGCGGGCAGGATCGCCGGACGAAGCGGAGGAAACCGCTCCACCGTCAGTCGGCGATCGCCTCCAGCAGCGACTCCTGGAGCGCCCCGAGCCACAGGTAGGCCATCACCAGCGGCTTGCGCTCGTCGCCGTCCGGCAGCCCGTAGAGGCCCTGCTCGTCCTCCTCGGTGATCTCCAGCCGCGCCCCGAGGGTCAGCCGCAGGTCGTTGAGCGCGCCCAGCCAGCGCAGGCAGTCGGGGGCCGGCAGCTTGAGCACCCCGCCGCCGCCCAGGCCGTCCAGCGACCGGACCACCTGCAGCGCGTCGTCCCGCTTGCGGGCCCGCAGGTCGAGCTCGGTGTAGCGGCGGAACTCGGCCGAGGCGGCCTGCGCCTCGGTGTCGGCCGGCGCGGCCGGGTCGCCGTAGGCGTCCGGGAACAGCCGGGCCAGCGCCGGGTCCGCGGGCGCCTCGCTCGGCCCCTCGGCGAACAGCGCCGCCAGCGGGTCGTCGCTCTCCCCGCCCGGGCCGGGGCCGATCAGCTCCAGCATCTGCACTTCCAGCGAGCGCAGGATGGAGGCCTCCACCTCGTCCAGCGCGATCGCCGCGCCACCATCGCCGGTGCTCTCGAACAACCCAGCCATCTGTATCGGTCAGCCCGTCTTCGTCGTCTTCGCCCGCACCGCCGGGGAGGCGGGCGGTCAGTCGGTCGCCCGGTCGGTCGTACGCCGGAGGGGAGGTCAGTCGTGCTGCAGCGTCGCCCACAGGCCGTAGCCGTGCATCGCCTGGACGTCCCGCTCCATCTCCTCGCGGGAGCCACTGGAGACCACCGCCCGACCCTTGCTGTGCACGTCCATCATCAGCTTCCGGGCCTTGTCCTTCGGATAGCCGAAGTAGGCCTGGAAGACGTACTGGACGTAGCTCATGAGGTTGACCGGGTCGTTGTGCACGATGGTCACCCAGGGCGTGTCCGGCTCCGCCACCGGCAGTCCTTCGACCTCCGGGCGCTCGATCTCCACGGGCGCGACACTCACCGGCAGGCCTCCTCGTTGCACACTCGTCCGTGACTTCTCACGCCCCATGCTGCCATCCGGGGGACACCCGGGCGATTCCGCCCCGGGTCGCAACGAGAGAAATCGTCACTCTGACGCTAAGTGGTAGTAGCATCATCCTCATGGACGCCACATCAGTGCGCGCGGCCGGTTCGACCGCGCTGCTCACCGACCGCTACGAGCTCACCATGCTGCAGGCCGCCCTGCGCAGCGGGGCCGCGCACCGCCGCTCCGTCTTCGAGGCGTTCACCCGACGCCTCCCCAGCGGCCGCCGCTACGGCGTGATGGCCGGCACCGGCCGGGTGCTGGACGCCGTCGAGAACTTCCGCTTCGACACCGCCCAGCTGGACTGGCTGTCCGAGCAGGGCGTGGTGGACGAGGACACCCTGCGGTTCCTGGCCGACTACCGCTTCCGCGGCGACATCCACGGCTACCCCGAGGGCGAGGTCTACTTCCCCGGCTCCCCCGTGCTCACCGTCGAGGGCAGCTTCGCCGAGACGGTGATCCTGGAGACGGTGATCCTCTCGATCCTCAACTTCGACTCCGCCGTCGCGGCCGCCGCCTCCCGGATGACCGCCGCGGCCGGCGGCCGGCCGGTGATCGAACTGGGCGCCCGCCGGGCCCACGAGCAGGCCGCCGTCGCCGCCGCCCGGGCCGCCTACGTGGCCGGCTTCGCCGCCACCTCCGACCTGGAGGCCGGCTACCGGTACGGCATCCCCACCACCGGCACCTCCGCACACGCCTTCACCCTGGTGCACGACAGCGAACGGGACGCCTTCCGGGCCCAGATCGAGTCGATGGGCCGGGGCACCACCCTGCTGATCGACACCTTCGACCTGCACGAGGCCGTCCGCACCGCCGTCGAGGTGGCCGGGCCCGAACTCGGCGCCGTCCGGATCGACTCCGGCGACCTCATCCTGGCCGCCCACCGGGTCCGCCGTCAGCTCGACGAACTCGGCGCCGAGAAGACCCGGATCATCGTCACCTCGGACCTGGACGAGTACGCCATCGCCGCCCTCGCCGCCGCCCCGGTGGACGGCTACGGCGTCGGCACCAGCCTGGTCACCGGCAGCGGCCACCCGACCTGCGCCATGGTCTACAAGCTGGTCGCCCGCGCCGAGACCCCGGACGGCCCGCTCGTCCCGGTCGCCAAGCGCGCGGCCGGCGGCAAGACCAGCGTCGGCGGCCGCAAGTGGGCCGCCCGCCGACCCGACGCCGAGGGCGTCGCCGAGGCCGAGGTGGTCGGCACCGGGCCGATCCCCGAGGACCTGCGGCCCCACCTCGTCCAGGTGCCGCTGGTCCTGGCCGGCGAGACCGTCGGCCGCGAACCGCTGACCGCCGCCCGCGACCGCCACGTCCGGGCCCGGGCCGCGCTGCCGCTGTCGGCCACCCAGCTCTCCAAGGGGGACCCGGTCATCCCCACCGAGCTGATCGACTGACCGGCGGTCCGGTCGGCCGGCTGGATCGACTGACCGGCGGTCCGGTCGGCCGGCTGGCCGGCAGACGACCGGTTGGCCGACCTGCCGACAGACCCGCCGACTCCTGCGGAGCGTCGCGGACGGCCGCGCGGACCGGCGGTGGGCCGCCGGGCCCGAAGACGGGCCCCAAGCCTTCCGCCGCCGCGCGCCACTCCCTAGAGTCAGCCGTAGAGTTCCCCTGGAGTTCCTCCCCGGCCGTCCGGCGTTCGCGAGGGACCCGCCACCGGGGCACACCCGCCCCCCACATCCGAGGATGCGAGCCATGCACCGGGCACTGATCGTCGTCGACGTGCAGAACGACTTCTGCGAGGGCGGCAGCCTGGCCGTCCCGGGCGGCGCCGAGGTGGCCGCCGCCATCACCGACCTGATCGCCGAGTCCCCCGCCGGCTACCAGCACATCCTCGCCACCCGGGACCACCACATCGACCCGGGCGGGCACTTCTCCGCCGAGCCGGACTACGTCTCCAGCTGGCCGGTGCACTGCGTGGCCGGGACCGAAGGCGTGGGCTTCCACCCCAACTTCGCCCCCTCGGTGATCTCCGGCGCGGTCGAGGCGGTCTTCGACAAGGGCGCCTACTCGGCGGCCTACAGCGGCTTCGAGGGGCTGGACGAGAACAACCGCGGCCCGGTGGAGTGGCTGCGCGAACGGCAGGTCGACGAGATCGACGTGGTCGGCATCGCCACCGACCACTGCGTCCGGGCCACCGCCCTGGACGCCGCCCGGGCCGGCTTCACCACCCGGGTGCTGCTCGACCTCACCGCCGGGGTGGCGCCGGAGACCACCGCCGCCGCGCTGGAGGAACTGCGGGCGGCCGGGGTCGAGCTGGTCGGCGCGCCGGTGGTCCGGCCGGCCTGAGCCGGACCTGCTGGGCCCGGCCCGCTGGACCCGGCCCGCGCACGAGCGGTGCGGTCGGCGCGGTCGGCGCGGTCGGTGCGGTCGGTGCGGTCGGCGCGGTCGGTGCGGTCGGTGCGGTCGGTGCGGTCGGTGCGGTCGGTGCTCAGACCACCATCAGCTCCACCACGTCCGTCCCGCCCGCCCGGTAGGCCTCGCGCAGCTCGCCGCCGACCGCCTCCGGGTCCGCGGCCAGCCGGGCGCCGGAGACGTACACCACCCGGATCCCCAGGTACTCCATCCGGTGCTGGCCGCCGCGCACCCAGGCGGCCTCGCCCTCGCTGACGCAGCGCAGGTCCGAGTCCACCTCCACCGCGACGCCCTGCTCCGGCCAGTAGAGGTCCGGGACACCGATGTAGGTGCCGCCGCGCATCCGCAGCTCCGGGGCGACCAGCGGGGCGGGCAGCAGCCACTCGTCCACCAGCCGGTCGACCCGCTCCAGCACGAACTCCCGCTCGGCGGCCAGGAGTTCGTCCAGCGCGGCCCGCACCCGGGGCTCCCCGGTCAGCCCCGACTCGACCAGCTCGGCGGCCAACTCCCGCGCCGTGCAGCGGTTCTCCGGGCGGGCGACGGCCTCACGGAGCACCTCGCGCACCGGCACCGGAGCGTCCACCGGGAGCCCGTCCGCCGTCCACTCGGCCAGCGCGTCGGCGACCGCCCGGGCCACCGGCGCGCAGGCCAGCCCGTGCACCGAGCGGGCCACCAACTCCCGTTCGGTGCGCCGGATCCGCACCTCGCCGGCGTCCTTGAGCCGACGCTGGCGGGGCACCAGGACGTCCACCCCGGTCACCGCGGGCAGCCGGGGCACGGCGGCGAAGCCGTACAGCGCCAGCGCGGCCGCCCCGGTGATCACCGCACCCTCCCGGCGGCCCTCCTCCCGACCGTTCTGCGCCGCGTACAGCAGCGCGGCCCACATCCGCTGCTCCGGGGTGGGCTCGCCGGACTGGAGCAGGTAGACCCTGGGCAGCAGCCGCTGCCAGGGGCCGCCGTGGCGGCAGTGCTCGGTGATGACCCGGGCCGGCACGCCCCGGGCGCGCAGCTGGCTCGCGGTGACGACGTTCTGCTGACGCTTCGCCAGCTCCTCCAGGGACGGCGGCGGCGAGGGGATCCGGTAGCTCATGCGCGCCCCTCGACGAATCGCTCACTACGTTCGTTCATGCGCCCACCATCCCCAACCGCCACGCCCCCCGTGCCACTGCCTGACGCACTGTTACTCAACCGTCGCGAAACCGGGATCAGCCTGCACTAAAGTCCTCATACCCTCACTCATTTGGAGTAAATGACGTTCATATGGCTATCGGGTTTGATCGGAAACGATCGCCGACCTGGTCGTCTGACCCAGAGTGATCAAGGGCATACGGCGAGGGACCCCCGGGGCGTCAAACGCGCTTCCGGGATTGCCTAGGCTTACGTCATGTCACGTGACGAGACCGCCGGCCTCCGCGCGGCCCAGCTCCGCCTCGGCCGTCTGCCCGGGTACGTCCGCCGCCCGGATCCGGCCCGCCGCAGCGGCGAGAAGGGCCATACGTACAAGAAGGGCTGGGAGGTCCGCTTCACCGCCCGGAGCGAGGCCGAGATAGCAGAGATCCGCGACCTCGTGGTCGCCGCCGGGTTCGCCCCGGCCAGACCCTTCTTCAAGGGCCACCAGCTCATCCAGCCGGTCTACGGCATGGCCGCCGTCCAGGCCTACCTGGCCGCTAGACAGGCGGCCGAGGAACACGCCGAACGGGCGGAACTCGGGCGCCGACGACGCGCGGCGGGGGCGCGCACGGGCGCGACGCACGCCGGAGGGGCGCACGCCGCCGGACAGCACGCCGTCGGCCATGCGGCGAACGGGTATCCGGCGGGCGGACACCAGGCGAACGGCCACCTCGCCAACAGCCACCCGGCGAACGGACACCAGACCAACGGACACCCGACCAACGGGCATCCGGCCAACGGGTTTCCGGCGGGCGCACACGCCACAGCCGGCCACCCCTCGGCAGCGCAGGCCACCGCAGCGCCCGGCACCCACCGGTGCGAGCGCGAGGAGGCCGCCGCCGGAGCCGCCGCGGCTGCCGCGGCAGCGGCCGCAACGGCCGCCCAGCTGGCCCGGCGCCGGGCCGTCGAGTCCTTCCCCGCCCAGGTCGAACGCGGCAACACCGCCGACGACCTGATCGCCCCCACGGAGGCCCGGCCGACCCCCTGACCGGGCGGCACCTCCCCGCCCCGATCCGCGCCCCGGTCGCCGCAGGCCGCCGGGGCGCTTTCGACGCACCCCCCGCCACCCGGCCCGGCGCAACCCCCGTCGTGAGCGCGGTTGCGCAGACGGTTGTGCGGCCCCGGCTTCGCGCCCTGGGCGTGGACGCCGGACCCGGCAGGCCCTACGGTGGCACCTCAACTGCCGTGCGACCCCTGCCGTCCCACACCCCCTGACCAGCTGCGACACGCTCGCACCCGCGCCCCCGCACCGCTGTGCAGCACTCCCCGGCCGGGCCTCGGCGGCCCCGGTCGACCCACCACCAGCCCTCGACCGGCCCTCGACCGGCCCTTCACCGGCCTCCACCGGCAGTACCGCCGCCGCGCCGCACCGCCCGTCACCGGAACCGGACGCGCCGCAGCGGGTTCCAGGCATTCCATCGGATTGGTCACCCAGCGCACCGAGGGCCTACCGTAGAGTGAGCACAGATGATCGACCATCAGAAACCCATCTCCCCTTCCGAGAAGACGAGATGACCAACCGTCACACGAGCGCCGCCGAGCCACCCCCGGGGCCCGGCGAACCGGAGGACGTACCGCTGGAGTTCGCGGCCTTCTGCGAACTCCACCGCCCCCGGTACCTCAGCTACGCCCGGGTGTGGCTGACCGAGCACGCCGAAGCGGCCACCGCCGTCCAACAGGCGTTCGCCGAAATCGCCGTCCAGTGGCGGGAATTGCTCACCAGCCCCAACCCGACCGCGCTCGCCTGGCAGATCCTGCGCGGCACCGTCGCCGAACACACCCCGCAGGAGATCCCCGTCCCCGACCGCCACCCCGCCGACGACGACCTGGCGATCCTGCACTACGTCGTCGGCCTCGCCGCCCCCGAGATCGCCGACGTCATCGGCACCGACACCGCCAGCGTCGCGGGCCGGCTCCGGCGCACCATGCTCCGCGAGGCCTCCGGCTGGTGAACCGCGGCGACCGGGGTCAGACCCGCTCGCCCGTCACGTCGAACAGGTGGTGCACCGGGTCGTGGATCAGGTAGCGGGCGAAGGACCCGACGGTGAAGCGCGCCCCGTCGCTGCGGCTCCCGGTCCGTTCCCACTGCTCCCCCGACACCGCCTCGAACGCCGCCGCCAACGCCGCCGTGGCCTCCGCCAGCTCCCCGGCCACCACCTGCGGCCGCTGCTCCCGGTAGCGCTCGGCGACCGCGGTCTCGTCCTGGTCCCAGTTCGGGAAGAGCGGGCCGTCCTGGTCGAGCATCAGGTCCAGCCGGACCAGGAACAGCCGGAAGACGTCCCGGACGTGGCAGGCGTACTCCAGGTCCGACCACACCCCCGGAGCCGGCCGACGGCGCAGCCCGTCCTCGTCCCCCGCCAGCACCGCCAGCCAGGCCTCGGCGTTCGCCCGGACCATCGCGGCGACCTCCGTCGGGGCCACCGCCGGAGTGTCCAACCCGCAGTCGGGGCAGGCGCGTTCGAGCACCCAGGTCCAGTCCTTGGCGTCGGGGACGATCGCGTCCGGGGCGCTGGGGGCGGGGGTGCCCGGGGCGGGGGTGCCCGGGGCGGGGGTGCCCGGGGCGGGGGTGCCGGCGTCGACGGGGTTCGCGAGGTGCTGGTCAGGAGTGCTCATGGGCCCAGCATGGCCGCCCCGCACCCGGCCCCACCAGCGCCAAGGCCGCCAGCGACCGCCGAAATGCTGCCAGGCCGGCGCCCGTCCGATCGGCACCCGTCCGAGCGGTGCGCGGCACGATCAGCCCCGGCGCGATCAGCCCCCGGCCCGCTCGTACTCCAGCCGGGCCGCCAGCAGGCTGCCCAGATTCTCCCGGCTCCACTCGCACACCGCGTCCATCGGCCCCAGCAGGGTCCGCCCCAACGGCGTCAGCGCGTACTCGACCCGCGGCGGATTCTCCGCGTACTCGGTCCGGACCACCGCGCCGTCCTGCTCCATCGAACGCAGCGACTCCGCCAGCACCTTCGCCGTGATGCCCGCCAATGGGACCCGCAGCTCCGAGAACCGGCGCGGCCCGCCCTCCAGGCAACGGATGATCCGCCAGGCCCACTTGCGGCTGCCCAGCACCGGCACCGACTGCACCGGGCAGTCGGCCGGGAAGAAGTCCGCCGGCAGCGGCGCCGGCCCGGTCTGCGTCATGCCCCGACCGTACCCGCCGGACCGGCTCCGCGGCAGGGCGGCACCGGCCGTCGGAGCCGGTTCCGTTGAAGTAACCGGCACCCCCCGGTCTACCGTCACGGCACCGGCGGGCCACCACGCCCGCCACCGAACCGACCCGAACCGACCCGAACCGACCGACGGAGGCCCCCATGACCACCACCACGCCCCGGCACCAGCACCGCGCGGACGTCATCGTCTACGGCGCGGGCGGGCAGGTCGGCCGCGCCGTGATCACCGAGGCCCGCCGCCGCGGCCTCACCGTCACCGCCGCCGTCCGCGACCCCGAGCGCCACGCCGACCTCGCCGACCTCGCCGGCGGGGGCGTCACCCTGGTGCGCTGTGACGTCACCGACCCGGCCGCCGTCGCCGCCACCGCCCCCGGACACCCCGCCGCCGTCAGCTCCGTCTACACCCCCGACACCCCGTCCACCGAGTTCTACCGCGCCGCCACCAGCGCCCTCGTCGACGGCCTCGGCCGCGCCGGCGTCCCCCGGCTGCTCAGCGTCGGCATCGCCACCACCCTGCAGACCGCCCCCGGCGTCGCCGTCCACGACGACCCCGCCTTCCCCGACGCCTACCGCACCTTCTCCCTCGGCCACTCCGCCGCCCTCGACCTGCTCCACGACTCCCCCGCCACCCTCGACTGGGTCGTCGTCACCCCGCCCATGGACCTCGACCGCACCGCCCCCGGCACCGGCCGCTACCGGATCGGCGGCCCCCACGTCCTCGGCCCCCGGATCGCCCAGGCCGACCTCGCCCTCGCCATCGTCGACCAACTCACCACCCCCACCCACCACCGGCAGCAGATCGCCGTCGCCGCATAGGCCCCGCACCGAAAATCCCGGCACGAACCGGCCCCACCGGGCATCCTGGGCACCATGGCCACGGACCTCTCAGCCCTCGCGGTGAAACCCACCCTGCACGGCCCCACCATCCGCCTCGTCCCCCTGGCGGCCCGGCACACCGACCCGCTGTGGGCGCACTGCACCGACCAGGAGACCAACCGCCTCACCGGCACCCGCACCGCCTTCACCCGCGACCAGATCGCCCAGTGGTGCGCCACCCGCGCCGACCACCCCGACCGGCTCGACCTCGCCGTCGAGGACCCGACCACCGGCCGCTTCCTCGGCGACACCGCCCTCACCAACGTCGACCCGGACAACAACTCCGCCGACTACCGGATCGCCCTCACCCCCGACAGCGTCGGCCGCGGCATCGGCACCGAGACCACCGTCCTGGTCCTCCGCCACGCCTTCGCCACCGTCGGCCTCCACCGCGTCCACCTCGACGTCTTCGAGTACAACGAACGCGCCGCCCGCGCCTACACCAAGGCCGGCTTCGTCCTCGAAGGCCGCGCCCGCCAGGCCCACCACTGGGACGACCGCTACTGGGACGTCCTCCACATGGCCGCCCTACGCGACGACTGGCTCAGCACTCACTGACCGCCCCCACCGTACGGCGCCCCCTCAACCCCCCGCCGCCCCCGCCGCCGCAGCACCACCACGGCCACCACCGCCCCCACCACCACAACACCAACCGCACCGGCGCCGATCACCAGCCCACTGCCGCTGCTGCCGCCTGACGTGGCCTCGGGTACGGCCGATGGTTGGCCCGTCGCGTCGCTCTCGTCATCGCCGGGTGGCGCGCCCAACGACTCGGGCCGGTTCGCGAGCGGGTTCTCCTTCGGCCCGTTGTCCACCGCCGGATTCGGCTCCAGCGCCTTCTCCGGGGCGACGACCCCGTAGCCGTAGTGGACATTGGGCACCACTGTCCCATCCGGCGGGGGAGTAGCCGACTTGATCATCCTGTTGATCACCTGCCCGGCGGACAGGTTCGGGTACTTGGACCGAATGAGAGCCGCGGTAGCGGAGACGTAGGCAGTGGAGTCGGACGTACCGTTCCCGATCGCATAGCTCGTCAGGGATTTCGCCGAAGCACGGTAGATCTCCACACCGGGTGCGAGGAGCGTGAGTTCGGGACCGGGCTTGGAGCTGCCCCACACCACCCCCTTGGCGTCCGCCGCCCCGACGGCCACCACACCGGGAAAGGCGGCCGGATAGTTGACGCTCAGGTCCGCGACGCTGTTGCCGGCTCCCCCGACCAGTACGGCGTCCTTCGACACCGCGTACTCCACCGCTTTCCGGGCCTGAGAGTCGAAGTGGAACGGTCCCCCGACGGACATATTGATGACCGTCGCACCGTGGTCCACCGCGAAACGAATCGCCGCCGCCAGATCGTTCTGCTCCGGCACAGGACCGCCGTCGCTCGTTCTCACCTTC
This sequence comes from Kitasatospora sp. NPDC059146, assembly GCF_042786665.1. Classification (NCBI taxonomy): domain Bacteria; kingdom Bacillati; phylum Actinomycetota; class Actinomycetes; order Kitasatosporales; family Streptomycetaceae; genus Kitasatospora; species Kitasatospora sp. NPDC059146. Next base: position 16,111 of record NZ_JBHZCY010000019.1, read on the forward strand.
ACCGGCAGGATCTTCGCCTTGGGGGCCAGCCCCATCACTCCGGCCTGGGTACCGTGCCCGTGCCCCGCGATGAGACTCGCCATCCCGGTACCGTGACCGTCCGTGTCAGTACGCCCGTCCGACTTGGCACCGGAGAAATCGGCCCCGGGAAGCACCTGCCCCGTCAGGTCCTGGTGCTCCGAGTTCACCCCGCTGTCGATCACCGCAACGACGACGCCCTCGCCCTGACTCACCGGCCAGACCTTCGTCTCGGCCTCGAAGGTCTTGAGAGCCCATTGCTTGTCCCTGACCTCATCGGCCAGAGCCGCCGGCGCGGCGACGGCCCAGACCAGCGCCCCAGCCGCAAGGACCGCCGTACCACGTGCCAACGAGCGGCTCGTCAACCCCGTTCACCCCACTCAACGAGGCATCCCCGCAGATCACCGACCTGCGGGGATGCGATCAGATCACCCGGCCGTTCACGGACCGGCCCTCATTCCACCACGTTCGGATTGGCCGGCTTGTCCGACGCCCAGGTCTCCTCGTCCTCGACGAGGTAGTCCGGCCGCTTACCGTCCTTCCCTCGGTTCTTCCTACCGCGCTGTGCCTCGCTCAGCGGGATGCCTGGCGACATGACACCTGTACTCCGGGCTCCGACCTCCCCACCCAGGCGGCTGCGCGCGCCCAAACCGGACCCTCCTTCCGTGAAGGCCTGCTTGCCCCGTACTCCGGAAATGGGCGGAATCGTCTCGCCGACGGCTCCCCCGGGCCGGGCCAGCGGTCCAGCGAGCTGTCTGGCCCCGGCCGCTCCTCTTCCTCCGGCTCCGATACCTGGATGGACCTCACCACCGATCCCGGTAGTTCGGCCACCTCGAAGACCCGGCCCCTCCACCGGAGCCGCGCCACTCGAAAATTCCTTGGCGCCAAGGCCAGAACCAGCAGGAGAGCCCTGCACCGACGGTCCTGGATGGACAGCAGTCGTCCGCTCACCGCCGCCCCCGATCGGTCCGCTGCCGGGAGCCACGGTCGGCGGAACATTCAAGCCGGACGTCTGGGTCCCGGAGGTGACCGGACTCGGCACACTTCCGCCCTGTCCGGGCATCGGCGTACCCGAGATGCCCGCGCTGGAAGTACGCCCCGTGGTTGGCGGCGATTTCGGGAGCGCCTGTGCCACTCCTCCCCTGATCCCGGAGTCGGTCGGGGCCGCTGTCCCCTTGACCGCGGGGCGGGCCACCATCGGAGGCTGCGACTTCGGCCGCGTTGACGTGGCGCCGGCTGCCGACCGCGCCGACGCCCCTCCGGTCCCGAACGAAGCACCTGAGACGACTGCGGCCACTGCAGCCGCCGCCCCCGTCGGGTCGGCCTGCGGGCTGGCGTCTCGACTGTCGTCCACCGGCGGTCGTTGAAGGGACGGCGGAGCCTTCAAGGCAGGTGTCGCGATGCGGTAGTGCATCGCGAGGGTCTGCATGACGGCTGCCGCTTCGGCCTTCTTCTGGTCCGTGAGCTGGATGTGGTCGTCCTCGCTGCTGAAGAAGTCCCCGACCTTGTCCTTGAACTGGTCCCAGCTGCCCGGTTCCTCGGGCATGGTGCGCTTGGCCGTCGCCATCGCCTCGGACATGTTGTGCAGCGTGTTGGCCGCGTCGTTGGCGTACGCGGCGGCCTCGTTGATGTTGGTGGCGAGGGTCAGCATCGAGGTGTGGAAGGAGTCGCTGGTGGTGCCCTCCCAGGAGGTGGCCGCCTCGGTGCTCACGTTGGTGAGGGTCTTGCGGATCTCCTTGAGCGTGGTCGCCGCCTTGCGCCAGGGGTCGCCGGCGGCCATCACCGCGCCGGGGTCGAGGGCCTGTGCCATCGTGCGGAGATCGGCATGGCTGTACTTGGTGAAATCGGTGTAGGTCACGGGTTGTTCACCTCCGGTCGGGCGATCGGTCAGATGGTGGCGTTGCCACGCCGGGACGGGACCTGGTTGGCCTGGTACGCGACCTGGCTGGTGGCCGAGGGATCGGACACGGACCAACCGTCGCCGGCCAGCTTGAGCTTCGTGCCCACGTGCTGGTCCTGCTCCTCGTAGTTGGTCGCGGTGAGTTCTGCCTTCTTCTGGGCCTGATCGATCGCCTGCTGGAGCTGGTTCAGCACGTCCCGCAGGGCGTCCCGCATGGTGCTGTAGCGGCCGTGGATCTCCGTCGCCTCCGCGAAGGTGCCGAAGGCGGTCTTGCCGATGCCGCTGCGTCCGTGGGTGGTGCTGCCGTTGGCGTCCTTCTCGAATTCCTTCAACAGCAGCCGTACCTGCCCGGCGAACGTGCGCAGTTGCTCGATCTCGACCCGGTAGCCCTGGTTGGCCCCGCCGGTCGAACCGGTCCCTGTTCCCATTGCGGCGCCCCCCGTGCGTCCGTTCCTGGCCTTCGGGGCCCGGGCCCCGGTGTCCCATGTCTAACACACCGGGTCGGAACCCCGCCCGGTGCACGGTCAGTTCGAGGGCGTCCTGGTCTGCAGGGCTTCGGCGAGGGCGCGGCGGCAGAGGGAGTCGGCGTGCCGGGTGGTCTCGGGTTGGCGGTAGCGGCGGGCGAGGTCGAGGGTGGTGCGGACGGCGGTGTCGAGGCCGATGCGGTGGCCGACGGAGACGTAGACGGGTTTGACGCCGGGCTGGGTGCGCACCGCGCGGCCGACCTCTTCGCCGGTGACGGGGTCGGTGAGCGGGGTCCAGGAGCCGCGTGCGGCCTCGGGGTCGTGGTGGTCGAAGGTGAAGGGGGTCTTGGCGACGCCGAGGGTGCGCAGTCCGGTGAGGACGCCGAGGTGGCTGGCGAGGCCGAGGCGGCGGGGGTGGGCGAGGCCGTAGCCGTCGCAGACGACGGTGTCGGGGGTGCGGGTGAGGGCGGCCAGCGCGTCGAGGACGGCGGGGAGTTCGCGGAAGGCTAGCAGTCCGGGGACGTAGGGGAAGGCGATCCGGCCGACGGCGGTGGCTTCCTCGACGACGTCCAGGGTGTCCCGGTCGAGGAGGACGGCGGCGGCGACGACGAGGTCGTGGTCGTCGTCGTAGGCGACGTCGACTCCGGCGATGAGCGGGCCGGGGGTGCCGTCGTCCTGGGCGCGGACGAGCGGCCGCAGTCGTTCCTGTTCGGCGAGCGCCTGGGCCTCGGTGGTGGGCCAGTCGGTGGGGATGGGCACGGTCGGTTCCCCCGGGTCTGCGTGGTGTCGGACGGGTTCCACCGTACCGAGGGGTGCGGACGACCCCGGGGTGAGCCCGTGCGCCCCCTGTGCCCCCGGCCTCGCGGGCTAGCCTGGTCGTGCCGAACTCCCTTGCCGGGTAGGACTTCTGGCACCGGCATCATTCCCGCCCGTTTCCCCCGACGTGCGAAGGACCCCCCGCCATGCCACGTCCGTCCGCTGCCCAGTTCTGCCTCGGCTCGTTCACCGTCGTCGCCACCACAGTGGCGCTGCTGGCCGTCTCGGGCGCCTCGGGCGTCCTGGAGGTCGCGGTGCTGGTGGGGTTCGCGCTGGCGCTCGGCACCGTGGTGACGGTGCTCTCGATGGCGGTGTCCGCCCGCTCGGCGGCGGTCGGCGACCGCTCCGGGGCCTCCGCGGCCGCTGCCGGGCGCGAGTACGCCCGGCAGCGCTGATCCGCCGATCAGCTGATCGACGGGCCGACGGGCCGACGGGCCGACGGGCCGACGGGCCGACGGATCAGCGCTGTCGCGGTCAGATCTCGGTGGTGACCACGACGGTCTTCGCGGCCTTGTCGTGGAGGCACTGCCGGTAGGGCTTGTCGAAGACGCCGAAGAGGCCGTCGATGACCCACCACACGGCGGCGCAGCAGAGCACGGCCGGGAGGATGTAGACGGCGGCCCGGGTCCACGCGGCGGACTGCGTCGGCGAGTTGCCGTCGATCAGCATGGCGACGCGGATCTTCATGGCCTTCTTGCCGAGGGTCTGGCCGTCCCGGCTGAGCATCAGCGCCTCGTAGACGAGGTAGACGGCGCAGCCGAGCCAGAAGGCCTCGGTGGTGCCCTCCCGGGTGCTGAGGTCGACGAAGGGGCCGATGACGATGACGCCGATGGCCTGCATCAGGACGTAGTCGATGAGGCGGGCGACGATCCGCTTGGGCCAGGTGCCGATCGGCGGCATGCCGGGGACGGGTCCGCCGCTGGGGGTGCCGTACGGGGCGGAGTCGGGGCCGTGGCCGGGTGGGGGCTGGTCGTAGGGCTGTCCGCCGTAGGGCGTTTGGCCGTAGGGGTTCTGACCGGGGGTCGGTCCGCCGTAGCTGCCCTGGTAGGCGCCGGGGCCCTCCCCGGGGGCGCCGGACGGGGCGGGTCGTGGCGGTTCGCCGTCCGGCGTGCCGCCGCCCGGGGTGGGGGGCTGCTTGTCGAAGGAGGGCGGACCGCCCCCCTCCGGCTGGGGGCCTGAGGGGTCGTGGGTGCTCATCCCCCGAGTAGAACATCGAGGATTCTCAGCCTTTGGGACATTTTGTCCGTTTTGCTGTCACGCAGCTCGATCGGCGACCCGGCGAACGCCACCCGGGCACCTGGGCACCTGGGCACCTGGGCACCCGGGCACCCAGGACCGCAACGGCCGGCTCAGCTGCGGACCACCCTGGTCCGGGCCGCCCGGTCCTGCCAGCCGCGCCGGGCCGACCGGTCGAACACCGGCCAGACCAGGCCGAGCAGCAGCACCGTGCCGAGCTGCCGGACGACCCACCGCAGCAGCGAGCGGCCGAGGCTCAGCCGGGTGGTCCGTCCGCCGGGGGCACCGGCGTCCACCACCCGGATCCGGGCCAGGCGTTTGCCGAAGGTCTGGCCGGTCCGGGCGATCGGCAGCACCTCGTAGACGAGGCTGACGAACACCAGGATGCCGAGCAGGGCGGCGACCTTGGCCAGCACCACGTCGTCGACCAGCCAGACCTGCACGTGGCGGCGGGCGAGGGAGCTGGCCATCCTGGCCTGGTCGACCTTCTGCTGGAGGTGGTCGGAGACCGAGCTGCCGAGCGGGATCCCGGCCGCGACGGCGACCACCAGCAGCACCGCGGTGTCCACCGCCCGGGCCGCCAGCCGCCGCCCCAGCCCGGCGGGCACCAGGGGCGCCGGGGATGCCGGTCGGCGACGGACGGCGGACTCCCGGGCCGGCCGCACCACCGGCAACGCGGCGACGACGGCCGGGACCGGCGCCGACCCGGGACCGGCCCCCGCTCCGGGACCGGCCCCCGCTCCGGGCCCGGGCGCCACTTCGGCCACCACCTGGGCCGCCGGTTCGACGGCCGCCCCGGCGGTCGGCGCCGCCACCTCGCGGACCGCGCCCGTCATGGCGGGCGCGACGGCCACCGCCACCTCCACGGCAACCGCAGCGCGCTCCCCCTCCGCACGCCCCTCTTCCTCCTCGGGCGCCCCCGGAAGCACCCCCCAGGACACCCAGCGCGGGGCCCCACCGGTCTCCATCAGGCCCCGCTGCGCCCGCGGATCCGCCTGCCACCCCGAGGCTCCGGCGTCGGCACCGGCACCGGCCTCGGCAGCACCGCCCACCCCAGGAGCCTCCTCCAGCGCGGGCTCGACGATCCGGAACACCGGCCCGCCGATCACCTCGGCGACCCGCGGCCCGACCACGAAGGACGCCCCGCCCGTGGTCTGGTCCAGGTACACCGGCCCGGTGTCCCCCGCCCCCGGAGCCTCCCGCCCGTCCAGCACGGGCACCACCGGCACCGGCCCCGGCGCAGAAACAGGCACGGACAAAGGCACCGGCACGACCAGCGGCACCGGCGACTCCGACCGCGCCGGCGGCACCGGCACCACCGGTGGCGGCACCACCCGCGCCGCCGCGACGTCGGGGGCGGGGGCGGGGGCGGGCCGCCGGGTGGCGTACCGGGGCGGCTGCAGCACCTCGCCCTCGACGGGGGCGGGCCGGCTGGTGCCCGGCACCCAGGCCGAGCCGCCCCAGTAGCGGACGAACCCGGGGATGGACGGGTCGGCGTAGTAGCCGGGCTCGGGTGCGACGGCCGGGTCGCCGCCGGCGGCGAAGGAGCGGTCCGTCATGGGGGTCTTCTCTCCTGTCGGGCCTTGACGAGGGCCGTTGAGGGGCGGGCCTCGGCAGATCCAAAGATCGAAACGTGGTCGGAACCGGGTCGGTCCGAGCACAGGGCCACGCCGCGCCCGCGCACACCCCGGGGCGTACGGGGCGCTCGGGGCACGTGGGGGCGCCACCGAAGGCGGACAGTCGCCGGACAGTTACAAAGGGTAGTACCTCGCCGGAGCCCCCAAGGAAAGTTGACGATTCCCCGGACAGCGGAGGCCCGCCCGGGGTAGGGGCCCACGCCCGGCGGGACCGCCACACCCCGCCGCCCGAAACTTCCCGGAGAAATCCCGGAAACGTGTGTAAGAACCGGCGCGGACCGCCCTCTCAAAGGTCACAGGGCCCGGAAGCGGGCACGAACCGAAGGCAGAGAGGAAGACGATCATGGACCGCCCCGTCAGCGTCGTGGAGCACGAGCTGGAGCTGAACCTGGTGCTCTCCCCGGAGCACAGCGTCCCCGTCCCGGCCCGGCTGACCTACGGCAGCCACGACCCGTACGCCGTGTACATCACCTTCCACCTGGACACCGGCTCCCCGGTGACCTGGGTGTTCGCCCGCGAGCTGCTGGTCGAGGGCACCTTCCGCCCGTGCGGCCAGGGCGACGTGCGGATCTGGCCGACCCGTTCGGGCCGGCGCAGCGTGCTGTGCATGGCGCTGAGCTCCCCGGCCGGGGACGCGCTGCTGGAGGCGCCGCTGCCGGTCGTCGCGGCCTGGCTGGAGCGGGCGCACCGGCTGGTCCCGCCGGGCAGCGAGCTGGCCGCCCTCGACATGGACGGCTCGCTCGCCGAGCTGCTCGCGTAGACGTGCGGGCCATGCGGGTCGTGCCGGTCGTGCCGGTCGTACGCCGCAACGTGCGGAGCGTACGGAGACTGCGGAGGCTGCGGAGGCTGCGGAGCGTACGGAGAGCCCCCGCCGGCTCAGCGGGCCGCGGGGGCCTGCTGACGACCGCGGGCGGCGTCCGGGCCGCCGTCGCCGTCCCGCTGTCCGGGCAGCCGGACCAGCGGGGCACCGGCGGAGCGCCGACGTGCCCTTATCCGGATGGCGGCGGCGAGCAGGAAGCAGAGGCCGACCCACGGATAGACCGAGGTCGGCAGCTGGTTCAGCGGTGACATGTGGAGCACGGCCGCGCCGACCGGCTTGGCGGCCCACATCGCGAAGGACAGGAAGGCCAGCAGGGTGGCCCAGAACGCGGCCCGCCAGCGCAGTCGGCGGACGCCGGCCGGGCGGGCGCGCTCGACGGAGGCCTCGGCGGCGAGCAGCACGAGGACCGGCACGCACCAGACCCAGTGGTGGGTCCAGCTGATCGGCGAGATGAGCACGGCCGTGACGGCGGTGACGCAGAAGCCCCAGGCCTCGGCCCGGGGCAGCCAGCGGCCGCTGCGGACGGCCCAGGCGGCGACGGCGAGGCCGGCCACCGCGACCAGGCCCGCCCCGAGGGTGGCGAGGAAGCCGGGGTCGGCGCTGTGCAGCAGCCGGGCGAAGGCGCCGCGCAGCGACTGGTTGTCGACGATCTCGGTCTTGCCGACCCGGGAGGAGTCGTAGAGGTACTTGGTCCAGAAGCCCCAGGTGGCGTCGGGGAGGAAGAGCGCGCCGATCAGGAAGGTGCCGAGGAAGGTGAGGCCGGCGGTGAAGGCGGCCCGGACCCGGCCGGTGATCAGCAGGTAGACGGCGAACAGGCCGGGGGTGAGCTTGATCCCGGCGGCGATGCCGATCGCGATGCCCTTGCTGCGGTGGGCGTCGGACCGGGTGAGGTCCCAGAGGATCAGGCAGCCGAGCGCGAGGTTGATCTGGCCGTACCGGAGCGTGGTGAAGACGGGTTCGAGCCAGACGCCGAGGCCGGTGATCAGGACCACACCGATCGGCCGGAGTTCGCGGCGCGGCCAGCCGACCAGCTTGAAGGACAGGTGGGACATCAGCGCGAGCAGCCCGAGGTTGCCGAGAGTGATCACCACGCGGAGGACGGGGATCGGCAGCCAGGTGGTCGGGACGAACAGCATGGCCGCGAACGGGGGGTAGGTCGCGGGGAGGTTCCACTCGGTGACGCGCAGCGCGTAGAGGTCGGTGCCGTTGGCGACGGCGGCGCCCTCGGCCCGGTAGACGATCATGTCGACCATCGAGGTGTGGACGAAGTGGCGGACCACTGCGTACACGACCAGCGACAGCAGCGCCACGGACGAGGCGATCAGCATCGGGCGGCGGGGGGCCTCACGCACTGCGCGCACGGGGGCACCGAGCGCGACGCGCAGCCGGTCGGACAGGGGAGCGGGCGACGGGGCGGATACGGTCCGCACCGGGCTGCGCTCGTCTTGTACCGCTGTCACCTGTCCACTCCGTCCACCGCTCGGCCAACCAGCGACGATACCGGATGCGACCCATCCCGTCCTGGGCGCGATCGACTACTCGCAGTGACGACAGTGCCCCGACCGACCGTGCCCTGACCGACAGTGCCCCGACCGACAATGCCCCGACCGACCGTGCCCGGCTGCGGGCTGAGCACGGGCGGCCGGGGCGGTCCGAGGGGCCGGAGCCCGGCGCGGGGGCCTCAGCCGGTGTAGCGGCCGAAGGCCCGGGTGAAGTCCAGCGGCTGCTGGACGATGCTGCTGCAACTGGCGTCCGCGGTGGGCCTGGCGCCGCCGGCGCAGGCCTTGTCCCGGGTCCCGGACCACATGGCCAGCCAGGCGAGGTGCTTGCCGGCCGCGAAGTCGGCCAGCTGCTCGGCATCGGCCACCGTGAAGACCTCGCTGGCGACGTCGTTGACGCCGATCATCGGGGTGACCGCGACCTTGCGCCACGCGGCCGCGTCGTCCAGCCCCAGCACGTTCTTGACCTGGGCCTGGGTGGCGGTGGCCGCGGCGATCGCGTACGTGCCCATCCGCCCCTGCGGGTTGGGGGCGACGCCGTCGCCGAAGTCCATGGCCATGATGTTGACGGCACCGATCGCGACGCCGGCGGCCTTGGCACCGGTGACCAGGTCGACGCCGTCCTGGGTCAGGCCGGAGGGCAGCGCGGGCAGGGTGAAGGAGACGTCGAGCGGACTGCCCTTCGCCGCGGCCTCGCGCTGGAGCTGGGCGACGGCCTGGGCCCGCCGGGTGTTGGCGGCGGTGTCGGCGATCGCGCCGCCCTCGACGTCGAAGTCGAGCCGGGTCACGCCGTACGCGTCGATCACCGTGCGGTACGCGGCGGCCAGGTCCGCGGTGGAGCCGCAGGCCAGGGCCAGCTCGCTGCCGTTGGCGCCGCCGAAGGAGACCCGGACGTCGCCGCCGATCGCGCGCAGGGCGCCGATCTGGGCGGCCACCGCGTCGGCGGACAGGTCGCTGACCCCGCCCCACTTGGGTACGCAGCCGCCGCCGGAGACCACGAAGGCGAGGGTGAACCGCTTCACCCCGGTGGCCTTGGCGGTGGCGACCAGGTCGTAGGGCGGGTAGAGCGAGGTGTCGACGTACGGGGCGAAGCCGCCCCCGGTGCCGGCCGGGGGGACGGGCACACCGGTCACCGTGGGGGTGGCGGTCGGGGTGGCGGTCGGCTTCGCGGTGGCGGTCGGGGTCGGCTTCCCGGTGGCCGTGGCAGTGGCAGTGGCGGTCGGACCGGCCGTCGCGGTCGCGGTGGGCGAGGCCGAGCCGGTGGGCGCCACCGTGGGGGTGGTGGTCGGGCGTCCGGAGGGGGTGGGCGCGGGGCTCTCGCCGGCCGTGCAGGAGGCGTTGTTGATCAGGCAGTTCCCGGGCTCGGCCTGCGCCGGGCCGGCGCCCTGGGCGACGAAGCCGACCACCACGCCCTTCCCCGGGTCCAGCCGCTTGCTCCAGGCCTCCGGCCTGACGTTGACGTGCTGTCCGGCGACGGTGAAGGTGGCGTTCCAGAGCGAGTCGATCTTCGCGCCGGCCGGCAGGTCGAAGCTGAGCGTCCAGTCCTCGATCGGATCGGCGGCCGGGTTGGTGACCAGGTACTGGCCGGTGTAGCCGGTGTCCCAGCTGCTGGTCCGGCTGTAGACGGCGCCGAGCGGGGCGGCGCTGGCCGAGGAGGCGAGCACCACCGTCCCGCCCGCGACCAGGGCGGCGGCGACCGCCGAGGCCCCGATGATCGTCCCCTTGCGGCTGCGCCTGCGGCGGCCGGAACGGCGGGTGGGTCGGGTGGTCATGCGCGTTACCTCCGCGGGAGCCTGCGGTCGGCACCGTTCGCGGGTGCCTGCGGTCGGCCGCCGTCCGGACGGGCCGCGCACGGGTGCGCGGGGACGTCCCGGGCGGCCGGCCCGGCTCGGTCGGGTGACCGGCGCGACCGACGCTAGCCGCGCCCGGGGGCCGGAAACCGCGGGCTGAGCGAGGGGTGAAGCTCCCTTAGGCCGCAGTTAAGGAAGAGGCCCCGGAGGAGAAGGCCCCGGAGGAGAAGGCGCCGGAGGAGGACGCCCCGGAGGAAGAGGCCACCCTCCCGACCCGCCGTCACTTCGGGAACAGCGCGCCCCGGGTCCGCCGCCGTCCGGCCCGCGCGGGCGGGGCCTCCGTCGGGCGGGTGCGCAGCCGCAGCCTGGTCTCCGCGCCGCCGAGCACGGCGGAGCGGCCGAGTGCCAGGTCGCCGCCGGTGGACTCGGCGAGCTTGCGCACGATGTCCAGTCCGAGGCCGGTGGAGCCCTCGCCGCCGTGGCCCTCGCCGCGTTTGAGGGCGGCGGCCGGGTCGCTGTAGCCGGGCCCGGCGTCGCCGACCAGCACGATCACCGCGTTCTCGGTGGCCAGGACGTCCACCGAGAAGGCGGTGCCGACGGCGGTGTGCCGGAAGACGTTGCCGAGCAGGGCGTCGACGGCGGCGGCCAGGTCGCCGCGCTGGACGGGGACGGGCGCGGCGCGTTCGGCGCCGGCCAGTTGCCAGCGGCGGCCCTCGTCCTCGGCCAGCGCGGACCAGAAGCCGACCCGTTCGCGGATCACCTCGGCGGCGTCGCAGCCGACCGCGACGGCGGGCGCGTCCTCGGGGGCGCGGCGGGCGGAGCGGATGATCTGGTCGACCTCGCGCTCCAGTTGGGCCACCGCGTGCCGGGTGGCGTCGGCCGCGTCGCCGTCGCCGAGGGAGGCGGCGTTGAGCCGCAGCACGGTCAGCGGGGTGCGCAGTCGGTGCGACAGGTCGGCTGCCAACTCGCGTTCTGCCGCGAGGAGTTGGACCACACGGTCGGCCATGGCGTTGAACGCGGTGGCGGCCTCGCGGAGTTCCTCGGGGCTGCCGTCGACCTGCTTGCCCGTCACCGGGACGCGCACCGCGAGGTCCCCGGCGCCCAGCGAGCGGGCGGCGGCGGCCAGCCGGCGGGCGGAGGCCACGATCCGGCCGCCCATCCGGTCGGCGACCAGCACCGAGAGGGCGACCAGGCCGAGCGCGACGGCGGAGAGCACCAGCCAGGCGGTGGCGACGCCCCGGGTGAGGTCGCTCTCGGCGACGAACACCTCGACCACGGCGGTCCGTCCGGTGTCCACCGCGACCGGCTGGAGCAGCGCGTAGCCGCCGGGCACCGCGACGGTGAAGGCCCGGCCCTGGTCGCCGGCCGTGGCCACGTCCGCCGCGGCGGCGCGCCCCTCCCCGAGGGTCGGCCCGTCGGGCCCGCCGGACCCCGCGGGCGCCCGGGTCGCACCGGCCCCCGCAGCCGCCCCGGCCCCTTCGGCCCCACCGGCCCGGCCGGCCCCGCCGGAACCGCCCGACCCTGCAGCCGCACCGGCCCCGCCCGAGGCCCAGGACTCCCCCGCGGGCACCGGAAGGTGTACCGCCATCCGGCCCTGGCCCCCCGCGTCGGTGCTGGCCAGCGCACGGTTGACGGCGTCCTGGTCGGTGGTGATCGCCAGGGCCGGCCCGAGCGCCGCGGCCTGCCGCTCGGCGGCGGTGAACGCCCGGTCCCGGGCGGTCTGCTGGACCATCAGGCCGAGCGGGATGAGGAAGGCCAGCGCGACCATGGTGGTCCCGGCCACGGCGGCCTTGATCAGGGCCCAGCGCAGCGAGTGGGTGAACCGCTTCATGTCCGGTGCTCCGCGGGGCCCCCGGTCGCGGGGCCCGCGGTGGCGGCCTCCAGCCGGACCCCGACGCCCCGGACGGTGTGCAGGTAGCGGGGGTTGGAGGCGGTCTCGCCGAGCTTGCGGCGCAGCCAGGAGAGGTGGACGTCGATGGTCTGGTCGCCGCCGTAGGTCTGCTGCCAGACCTCGGCGAGGATCTCCTTGCGCGGTACGACCACTCCGGGCCGGGCGGCCAGGAAGGCCAGCAGGTCGAACTCCCGCCGGGTCAGGTCGAGCAGCCGCCCGTCCAGGACGGCCTCGCGCCGCTGGACGTCGATGGCCAGTCCGCCGACCCGCAGCACCTGGGCGACGGGCGCGGTGCCGCCGCCGAGCCGGCGCAGCACGGCGGCCATCCGGGCGCTCAGGTGTTCCCCGGAGAAAGGTTTCACCAGGTAGTCGTCGGCACCGTCGTTGAGCAGTCGGACGATCTCGGCCTCGTCGTCCCGCGCGGTCGAGATGATCACCGGGACGTTGGTCAGTCCCCGGATCATCTTGAGCGCCTCGCTGCCGTCCAGGTCCGGCAGGCCCAGGTCCAGGATCACCAGGTCGCAGCCGACCTGGGCGACCTCCCGCAGCGCCTCCAGGGCCGTGCCCACACTGCGGACCGCGTGACCGGTGTCGGTCAGGTGGCGGATGAGCGCGGAACGTACGAAGGGGTCGTCCTCGACCACGAGCACTGTTGCCATGGCCCTGCACGGTACGCCATCGGCGGGCAGTGGTCTGTACCTCGGGGGTGGCTGCGCACGGCCTCCGGACATGGTGCAACTCCCCTGCCGAACACCGGGGGTACCCGTCACGACCTGCCCGGAAATGCGGCAGGATGTGCGGACGATGCGGAACGGACTGGTACAGCTCTGCGCCTGGGCGGCGGCCACCGGGGCGGCGGTGGCGCTGTCCTGGCTCGGCGTGCACGCCGTGCTCAGCGGAGCCGCGTTCGAGCGGCCCACCGCGCTGCCGCTGCCCTCCCCCAAGGTCGGGAGCACCCCGTACGGAGCGAGCGCCACCCCCGGCCGGACGCCGACCGGCGACGCACCCTCCCCGCCGTCCTCCCCGGCCACCAGCGCGGCCGCCACCGCCGCGCACGCCCCGGTCACCACCGCGGCCGCCCCGCCGACCAGGAAGCCCGTGCCCGCCGCCACCACCCCGACGTCGACGGTGAAGAGCTACCCCGTCCCCGGCGGCCGGGTCGCCCTGGACATCCGCGCCGACCGGGCCTCGCTGGTCTCCGCCACCCCGGACCCGGGCTGGCAGATGCAGGTCTGGAACGGCGACCAGTGGATGCGGGTGGACTTCACCAAGGACAACCAGGCCAACTCGGTCTTCGTCTACTGGAACGGCCACCCGCCGGTCGTGGAGACAGCGGTCCGCTGACCCGCCGCCGCCCGCGACCCCGGCACCGCACCCGCCGTACCGGTCACCACCAGCGCGGACACCCCCGTCACCACCCCGCGAAGGCCTCGTACCCCGGCAGGTACGGCCCCGCGTAACCCGACCGGTCGACCAGGGTGTGCCGGGAGCCGCCCGGCACCGCGATGGTGGCCAGCACCACCGAGCCGTACCGGTCCCGCACCCCGTACGGTTCGGCCAGCGACAGCGCGCCCCGGTCCACCGCGTAGTCGTACGCGTAGGGGACGTCCGGCACGCCGACCGCGAGGTCCAGCACCCCGTCCCCGTAGCGCTCCAGGTGCGCCGCCAGCTCACGGCCGCGCGGGCCGATCACCTGCACCGGCGAGGTGAGCACGATCCGCGTCCCGGGCCCGGCCAGCACGTAGGAGACCGCCTCCGGGTCACCGGTCCCCGGCCCGGCGTACGCCGTACAGCGCAGCCCGAGCGCCGCCAGGTAGCGGCGGGCCGCCCGCTCGGCGTCGCCGACCACGAACACCAGCGCGTCGGCGCGGCCGGGCGGCAGCGGCCCCGGGTCCTCCGGTCCCCCGGCCGGGCCCGCGGCGAGCAGGACGGATTCGGCGGCGGTGTCGGTCATGACGGCCCTCCCGGTAGGCGTACGGACCACCCGGCGCCCGGGGTGGGGCCCGGAGCACGGGATCGTGGCTGGAGGGTGGCGCCGGGCCGACCGACGCGCAACTGTTCCGTTTCCTCCTGGTCAAGCTGCGCCCCGGAGCGGGAGAATCGGCGGCACCGCTGTACAGAATGCCCACCGGAGGACCGAGCCGCGATGCCCCCCGCCCACTCCCCGAGCGCCCCGGGCTCCCCCGACCCGTCCGCCCCCCAGGGCGCCCCCGCGGCCCCGGCCGCCGCCGGTACCGGCACCGGCACCGGCGGCGGCGGCAACGACACCATCGACGCCCTGGACGGCCGGCTGATCCGGCTGCTCGCCGAGGAGCCCCGGATCGGCGTGCTGGAGTGCTCGCGCCGGCTCCAGGTCGCCCGGGGCACCGTGCAGGCCCGGCTGGACCGGCTGCAGGCCAAGGGGGTGATCAGCGGGTTCGGCCCGGAGGTGGACCCGGCCGCGATCGGCTACCCGGTGACGGCCTTCGCCACCCTGGAGATCTCCCAGGGCCAGGGCGCGGACGTGCGGGCGCACCTGGCGCGGGTGCCGGAGGTGCTGGAGCTGCACACGATCACCGGGATCGGGGACATGCTGGTGCGGATCGTGGCCCGCTCCAACGCCGACCTCCAGCGGGTGATCGACCGGGTGCTGGGCTTCGACGGGATCGTCCGCTCCTCCACCGCGATCGTGCTGGAGAACCCGGTGCCGTACCGGATCCTGCCGCTGGTGGACCAGGCGGCCGCCGAATAGGACGGGGCGGCTCAGCAGCTGGGAACGCTGCCGCCGCTCTTCAACGCCTCGAGCGCCTGCACCGACTCGGCGAGCGTGCCCACCGGCACCAGCCGCAGCGTCCTGGGGGTGTTCACCTTGGCGTCCGTGCACTCGTCCTTGGGCAGCAGGAACACCGTGGCGCCGTCCCGGGCCGCCGCCTGGGTCTTCAACGGGACGCCGCCGACCGGGCCGACGGTGCCGTCGTCGTCGATGGTGCCGGTGCCCGCGATCCTGAGCCCGCCGGTGAGGTCGCCGCCCTTGCCGTCACCGGCCAGCTTGTCGACGATGCCCAGCGCCAGCATCTGTCCGGCGCTGGGGCCGCCCACGTCCCCCAGGTCGACCTTGACCTTCACCTGGGCCGGCGAGAGGTGGAGGTAGCCGAGCGCGGCCGCGGTGGCGCTGTCCTGGGACTCGGCCATCTGCTGGGCCGTCACCTGCTCCGCCTTGGCCGGGTTGCCCTGCGGGTACACCGTCTCGGTCGGCCGGACGGCCTCCTTCGGGTCGAACCAGGCGCGCAGGCCCCGCCAGAACGTGGTCTTCTGCCCCGGGTTGGTGGCCGAGATGGTGACCATCCGCAGCTCGCCCTCGGTGCTGCGCAGCGGCGCCCCGGTGATGGTGAGCACCGGCCGGTCCTGGTAGCTGCCGAGGGTGTCCGCGGTCAGGCCCGGCCAGGTGATCGTGTACGGCAGCGGGACGAAGGCCGCCACGCCGAACAGCGCGGCGACCAGGACCCCGCAGAGCGCGAGCGAGCGGGTCCGCGGGGACGGGAGGGCCTTGGGCAGCTTGGTGTCGGACACAAGGGGAATCCAAACACACCCGACACTCCCGCGTGGTTCGCCCGCTCGCCCCGCGCCGGACGGCGGGCGCTACCTCAGGGCGTCGGCCACCTCGGTGGCCGCCTCCACCACCCGGGGGCCGACCCGTTCGGGCACCAGCCCGTTGAGCATCACCACGCCGACGCTGCCCTCGATGCCGCTCAGCCCGAGCAGCGCGGCGGCGGCCCCGCTGGCCCCGGACTGCTCCTCCGCACGGGTGATGACGAATCCCTGTTCGGGCCGGCGCTGGCTGGGGAAGCCGCGGGCCTCCAGGATCGCCCGGCCGGCCGCGCTCTCGCCGAGCGGGTGGCGCAGGCCGGTGCGGTAGGCGACGTGGAAGTCGGTCCAGCTGGGCTCGACGACGGCGACGGCCAGCGCCTCGTTGCCGTCCACCAGGGTCAGGTGGGCGGTGGCGCCGAGGTCCTCGGCGAGGCTGCGCAGGGCGGGGAGTGCGGCCTCGCGCAGCAGCGGGTGGACCCGGTGGGCCAGGCGCAGCACGCCGAGGCCGACCCGGGCCCGGCCGCCGATGTCACGGCGGACCAGGCCGTGCTGCTCCAGGGTGGCGAGGAGCCGGTAGACCACGGTGCGGTTGACGGCGAGGCGGGCGGCCAGCTCGGTGACGGTGAGCCCGCGCTCGGAGTCGGCGAGGAGCTTGAGGACGCGGACGCCGCGATCCAGTGTCTGGGAGGTCTCTGCTGTCACGACGGGCAGTCCTTTCCGCGGCGCTCGCGGGGCGTGCGGCGCCGGGCCAGAAGGTCGGTGCCGCGCGCAGGTGGGGGTGGCCGCGCTCGGGCCGTGCGGCGTCGTCCTTGACGACCGCACGGTCCTGCGGAGCCCGTCCCGCGGGGGTTGCCCGGCGGAAGAGCGTGGGGGAAAGGTAGTGAAGGAATTCCCGCGGCGGAAGTGGTTGTCCAAAATTCGGTCGTGATCGGCATCACCGCCGCCGGGAATTCCGGACAAACCCTGCCGATCCACCGGCCCGACCAGGGCGTCAGTTCGACCCCGGTCCGATGTCCGGACACTCCGGGGGGAGGCGGTCCGGGCCGCGGCGGCCCGGATCCGCCTGCCGGACCGTTACTTCGCCCACTCCCGGATCTTGGCGATCCGCGCCGTCAACTGGTTGGCGGTGGCCTGCGCGGTCAGCGGCCCGCCGCACTGGCGGCGCAGCTCGTTGTGGACGGTGCCGTGCGGCTGGTTGGTGCGGTGGTGCCAGGCGGCGACCAGCGCGTTCAGCTCCTTGCGCAGCTCGCGCAGCTCCTGGTGGGTGACCACCGGCCGCTGCTCGGCCGGGAGCTCCAGCAGGTCGGCCTCCTCGGCAGGCTTGGTCTTGCTGCGCTGGATCTGCCGGTGCTGGCGCTTCTGCAGCAGCATCTGCACCTGGTCCGGCTCCAGCAGGCCCGGGATGCCGAGGTAGTCCTCCTCCTCCTCGCTCCCCGGGTGGGCCTGCATGCCGAACTCCATGGCGTTGTACAGCACCCGGTCGAAGACCGCCTCGGAGCCCAGCGCCTCGTAGGAGAACTCCTCGCCGCCCGCGCCGTCCGGCCCGTCGTTGGCCCGCTCGGCCTCGGCGAGCAGCCGGTCCTCCTCGTCGAAGAGGCCGTCGCCCTCCTTCTTCGGCCGGTCCAGCACGTGGTCGCGCTGGAGCTCCATCTCGTTGGCGAAGCCCAGCAGCATCGGGATGGTCGGCAGGAACACCGAGGCGGTCTCGCCGCGCTTGCGGGCGCGCACGAAGCGGCCGACGGCCTGGGCGAAGAACAGCGGGGTGGAGATCGAGGTGGCGTACACCCCGACGCACAGCCGGGGCACGTCGACGCCCTCGGACACCATGCGGACGGCGACCATCCAGCGCGAGGTCCCCTCCGCGTAGTCGGAGATCCGCTTCGAGGCCTCGGTCTCGTCGGAGAGCACCAGAGTGACCTTCTCGCCGCTGATCTCGCGCAGCATCTTGGCGTAGGCGCGGGCCACGTTCTGGTCGGTGGCGATCACCAGTCCGCCGGCGTCCGGGATCGCCTTGCGGACCTCGGTGAGCCGGCGGTCGGCGGCCTGGAGGACGGAGGGGATCCACTCGCCCTGCGGGGAGAGCGCGGTGCGCCAGGCCTGGGCGATCAGGTCCTTGGTCATCGGCTCGCCGAGCCGGGCCTCCAGCTCGTCGCCGGACTTGGTGCGCCAGCGCATGTTGCCGCTGTAGCTGAGGAAGATCACCGGGCGGACGACGTGGTCGGCGAGCGCGTGCCCGTAGCCGTAGGTGTAGTCGGCGATGGACTTGCGGATGCCGTCGCTGCCCGCGTCGTAGGCCACGAAGGGGATCGGGTTGGTGTCCGAGCGGAACGGCGTCCCGGTCAGCGCCAGCCGGCGGGTGGCCGGCTCGAAGGCCTCGAAGCAGGCCTCGCCCCAGGACTTGGAGTCACCGGCATGGTGGATCTCGTCCATGATCACGAGGGTCTTGCGGGCCTCGGTCCGGTTCCGGTGCAGCATCGGGTTGACCCCGACGCCCGCGTAGGTGACCACGATGCCGTGGTAGTCCCGGGAGAGCGGGCCGGAGGAGTACGCCGGGTCCAGCCGGATGCCTATCCGTGCGGCGGCCTCGGCCCACTGCTTCTTGAGGTGCTCGGTCGGGGCGACGACGGTCACCTGCTGCACCAGGTGGTTGTGCAGCAGGTACGAGGCCAGGGTGAGGGCGAAGGTGGTCTTGCCGGCGCCCGGGGTGGCGACCGCGAGGAAGTCCCGCGGCTGGGTCTCGATGTACTTGTCCAGCGCACCCTGCTGCCAGGCCCGCAGCTTGCCCGCGGTGCCCCAGGGGGCACGACCGGGGAAGGCCGGGGAGAGGTGGTGCGAGGCGGCGGGCGCGGCGTGGCCGACGGCCCGGGCGGGCTCCTGCTGCTCCGGTGCGTCGGAAAACAGCGGCATCGAGGAGGCGGCGGCAGTACTCACGGTCTCCGAGGGGGGATCATCGCAGGTCAGGGGCGGTTTGGCGGCCCCGTCCCGCGGTCGGGCGGCGATCGGACAACCCGCCCAGCGTACCGGGCCAGCGCCGTTCGGGCCTCCAGGCCGGGCTCCGTGCCGGGCCCGGGCGGCCGGAAATCGCTGTGACGCAGGTCACGTCGATTCCTCCGTGGAACCGGGTAATCCCCACTGTCCCCGGGACTCTCACCAGGGTGAGGCCGCCCCAACCCCACCTGCCGTCGGGCGGCCCGCACCGAACGAAGGGACCCACCCCTTGTACTCCGCCGTCGAAGAGACCGTCCAGGCCCGCCTGATCCTCTCCCCCCAGCGTTCCGCCCGGCTGCGCGTGGTCCTGTCGTACCTGCCGGAGGACCCGTACGCGGTCCGGATGGCCTTCCCGGCCGAGTTCTCGCTGGACGGGCCCGCGGACGAGCGGGCCGGCGAGGACATCGTCTGGGTGTTCGCCCGGCAGCTGCTCTCGGCCGGCCTGGAGCTGCCGGCCGGCGTCGGCGACGTCCACGTCCGCCCGGCCCCCGCCCGGCACACCATGGTCGAGCTGCGGGCACCGGAGGGCACCGCGCTGCTCCGGTTCGACACCGGGGACCTGCGCCGGTTCCTGTGGCGCAGCCGCCTGCTCGTCCCGGAGGGCGAGGAGCACCTGCACCTGGACGCCGACCGCGCCCTCGCCCAGCTGCTCGGCTGACGTGGGCGCGGCTCCCGGGCCCGGGGCCGGGGCCGGGGCCGCCGCACGCCCGAGCACCGGTCCGGCCGGTTCAGCCGGTTCAGCCGGTTCAGCCGGTTCAGCCGGACAGCTTGCGCATCAGCCGGACCCCCTGCGCCGCCGTGAGGTGCGGCAGATAGGCCTTGCCGATCGCCCTGGTGATGCCGGGCAGCGCGGCCGGGTCGGGGTACGCCATGTACATCGGCCGGTACTCCGGCTGGAACTTCGCCTTGAACGCCAGCAGCGAGCGGAACCCGTACACCGGCTCCAGCACCCGGCCCATCCAGTCCAGCATCCGCTGCAGGCCGGCGGGCTCCTCGTCCTGCCGGGCGCGGGCCAGCGGTGCCCCCGACAGCGAGAGGAAGCGGGCGCCCTCGCCCTTGAAGCCGAGCGCGGCCGAGGCGATCAGGAACTCGTTCACGCCGCGGAAGCCGTCCGAGCGCCGCCGCATGAAGTCGAGCGTCCAGCCGACCGGCACGCCGTCCTCGTGCACCGGCATCCAGCTGGTGAGCCCGTGCACCACCCGGTCCTGGTCCACCGCGATCAGCACCCGCACGTCCGGGTCGTCCAGCTCCTCCAGCCCGCCGAGCGTGAAGCCCATCTCGGGCAGGCCCTTCTCGGAGACCCACTCCTCGGAGATGGCCCGGATCTGGTCGCGCAGCGCGAGCGGCGCCTCCTGGTAGGTCCACCACTCCGCGGTGATGCCCTGCTTCCCGGCCTTGTTCAGGGCGGTGCGGATGTCCTGCCACTTGCGGCCGGTGAAGGCCAGTTCGGGCAGCGGCACCACGGTGTCCTCGGCGACCTGCACCGAGCGCCAGCCCAGCTGCGCGGCCGCCGCCCTGGTCTCGGCGCAGACGCTGTAGAAGCACGGCGTCCAGCCGCGGGCGTCGCAGTAGCGGGCGAATCCGGCCACCGCCCGGGCCCGCGCCTCCGGGGCGCCGAACGGGTCGCCGGTGGTCAGCGCCACGGTGCCGACCACCCGGTAGGCGACGGCCGCGCGGCCCTGCTCGTCGAACCAGTAGTGGTTGCCCTCCCAGGTGGTGATGAAGGACAGCGTCCCGCCGCCGTGCTCGGCGAGCAGCGCCCGGGCCCGGGCGGCGGCGGCCGTGTCGGTGCGCAGCACCGGACGGCGGAACGCCGACAGCAGCGCGAGCAGCGCGACGACCCAGAACGCCGGCCCGCAGTACGTCTCCAGGAACAGCGCCATCGGGCCGACGGCTATCGGGTAGTCCGGCAGCAGGTCGTTGTAGGCGGGCGGCAGGAACTGGGCGGGCAGCCCGTTCACCAGTCCGCGCACGCCCGCGCCCGGCTCGAACTGCCCGGCCACCAGTCGCCCGACGCCCACGTAGGTGGCCGCGGCGACCAGCGCGGCCCCGCCGACCACGACGGCCAGCCGGCGCACCGCCCGGCCGGTCAGCCGCAGCCGGAACCGCTGCCGGGTGGCCAGCAGCAGCACGGTGGTCAGCAGCGGCAGCAGCATCGCCTCGACGAAGTACTGCACCGCGTCCCCGCTGACCGGCCCGGCCTCGAAGTACAGCCAGGCCAGCAGCGCGGCCCAGAGCACCTCGGTGACGACGCTGATCCGCCAGGCGAACCGCAGGCCCCGGCGCAGCCCCTCGGCGAGCACCAGCAGCAGGGCCGGGAAGAGCGCGGCCATCAGCCGGGCGGGGGTGTCGAATATCCGCTCGACGGCGTGCGCCCGGGCGCAGTCGTGCGCCGAGGCGGCGCAGAAGTCGGCCACCTCCTCGGGGCTGAGCCGGTGCGAGAGGTACAGCTCGGAGAAGGTGTTGAACGGACCGCTGGCGTTGTCGTACAGCGAGGCGATCAGCGGCCCGCAGGCGGCGGCGACCAGGCAGAGCGCGACCAGCACCCGGGTCTCGCCGTGCGAGGAGCGGTGGGTGCGCAGGTACGGCCGGCCGCGGCTGAGCAGGGCGCCCAGGCCGAGGCCGAACAGCGCGCCGGCGCAGCGCTGGACGCTCTGCAGGTGCCCCACGTACAGGGTCATGACCAGCGGGACGAGCAGCACCAGCAGGTGCAGCCGGCGGCGCCAGAGCACGGTGAGCCGGTAGCCGAGCACCCCGGCCAGGGCGAACAGGCCGACGGCGGGCCCGACCGAGGTCTGGTCGGCCACCGAGGCGGTCCACTGCTCCCCCGCCGAGGAGCCGAACGCGACCAGCCCGGTGCCCAGCAGGGTGCCGGCCACCTGCCCGCCGACCAGCAGCGCGAGGGTGCGCAGCCGGCCGAACCGGCGCTCGGCGGCCGGGCCGACCAGGAGCAGCAGCAGGCTGGTGAAGACGTACGAGCCGATGCCCGTGGAGAAGGACAGCGAGCTGACCGGCGTCCACCAGCGGCCCTCGCCGAGGGTGGGCAGGCCGACGCCGACCCGGGCGAGCAGCCGCCCGGACGGACCGCCGGACAGACTGCCGGTCGCCGCGCCGAGGGCCCAGAACCCGGCCAGCAGCGCCAGGGTCAGCGGCGCCGAGCGCAGCCGGTCGCCGAGCATCCGGACGGCCCGGCGGATCCGCTGCGGCCCGACCTCCCGCGTCGGGGTGACCGGGGCCAGGTGGGCGTCCTGCGGTTGCGCGGCCTCCGCGTCCCGCCCCTCCGCGCGCTCCCGCCCCTTGGCGACGCGCGCCGCCGTCCCGATCACCGGGTCAGCCCGGTCTGCTGGGCCAGCCACGGGATCTGCCGGACGATGCCCGGGCGGAAGACGACCCAGCCGTGACCTCCCGGCATGAGTTCGAACTTCGCCTTCATACCGGCCTCCTGAGCGAGCTGGTAGACCTTCTCCATCTGCGGTCTGAACTCCCCGTCGTGTTCGCCGACGACCAGCGCGACGCTGGTGTCCGGGAACTTCCGGCGGGCCATCACGTGGGCGGGATCGACCGCCTCGAACTTCTTCCCGTCGCCGCCGAAGGCCGCCTTGACGGTCTCCTCGCGGGTGCCCAGGGTGGGCTCCTCCTGCCCGGACATGTCGAGCACGGTGCCGTACACGTCGGGCGCGTTGACCCCGAGCTGGAGGGCGCAGGTGCCGCCCATCGAGGCGCCGCCGATCGCCCAGGCCTTCGGGCCGGTGGCGGTCTGCAGGTTCTGGTGGACCCACCGGGGGACGTCCACCGCGAGGTAGGTCTGCACCTTGGCGATCTTCGAGTCCAGGCAGAGCGTGTTGGCCCAGGTCGAGCCGAGCTGGT
The DNA here is from genome assembly GCF_042786665.1 of Kitasatospora sp. NPDC059146. Classification (NCBI taxonomy): domain Bacteria; kingdom Bacillati; phylum Actinomycetota; class Actinomycetes; order Kitasatosporales; family Streptomycetaceae; genus Kitasatospora; species Kitasatospora sp. NPDC059146. The sequence goes on from NZ_JBHZCY010000019.1 coordinate 38,604, forward strand.
CGGGCATCACGACGATCGGCGCCAGGCCGTGGTGCTCGGCCGCGAACGCGTCCATCGCCGCGTTGATCTGCCCGGAGAGCACCCAGTCCCCGGGCTGCCCGGGCTGGCCGGGGAGCATCACGACCACGGGCAGCAGCGGCCGCGGGGTGGCCTGGTAGGCGGGCGGGAGGTAGACGTACGCGTCCCGGGCCTTGAAGCCGGACCTGAGGCCCGGGATCGGGACCACCGAGACGGTGCCCTTGTCGGGCAGGTTCGCCGGGGGCTGCCAGACCTCGTCCAGCACCTGCTCCGGCTGGGCGGAGACGGTCTGCGCCACCTTGGCGGCGACCAGGCCCTCGGTCCTGGTCAGCCACGGCGCCAGCATCACCCGCCCGTTGGGGAACTGGCCGAAGCCGGTGTTCACCTCGGAGGCGGCCATCAGCAGGACCAGCCCGCTGAGGCCGAGCGCCAGGCCCCGGCGCGGCCAGGACAGCCGGCGCATCCGGTACCCCGCCAGGCAGAAGCCCAGCAGGGCGACGGCTATCCACCAGGTGACGTACCGGGGGGTGCCCTCCGGGAAGGGGTGCCACCAGCCGTCGACGACGACCTCCAGCAGCAGGCTGAGCGCCGCCGCGGTGATCAGCGCGGCGGGCAGCCGGACCCGCCACCAGCTGCGGCCGCGGCCGACGGCGAGCGCGAACAGCGCCGCCCAGCCGGCCAGCAGGACGGCTTGCGGGATGGGGCCGTGGGTGAGCGGCCAGTCGATCGGGTTCCAGCGGGTGGCGAGGGTGAGCGTGGTCATGCGGCTTTGCCCGGCGGTGTGGTGTCGGCCAGGAATCCGTAGGCGACGACGTTTCCCTCGTAGCCGTGTTCCTCGCTGTACGCGCCGCCGCAGGTGATCACCCGCAGCTGAGCGTCGGCGGCCTGGCGGTAGACCCGGTCGTCCGGGAAGTCCTTTCGGTCGTGCACTTCGATGGCGTACAGCTGGTAGACGGCGGTGGCGCCGTCGGCGCGGGCGATCTCGATCCGGTCGCCCCGGTGGAGTGCTCCCAGGTGGTAGAAGACGGCCGGTCCGGCCTTGTTGTCGACGTGGCCCGCCAGGATGGCGGTGCCGCGCTGGCCGGGGGTGGCGCCGCCGCGGTACCAGCCCGCGAGGTTGCGGTCGGCCGCGGGCGGGGCCTGGAGGTGGCCGTCGGGGTCCAGTCCCAGCTCGGTGACGGGGGCGTCCAGGCGGACGGCCGGGATGCGGATCCGGGTCGGGGCGGACGGGCCGAGCGGGGGGACGACGGAGACCGGGGCGAAGCCCGACAGCGCCTGTCCGCTCGGCAGCGGCGGCAGCACGGGCGCGCCGCCCCCGTGCAGCAGCCAGGCCCCGAGCACCAGGGCGGCGCCGGCCGCCAGGGTGCCCGGCCAGGGGCTCGTGCTCTGCTGGACGCCCACGGGTGCTCCCTTCTGCCGGCCCGGATCCCATTCCTGAGAGTTTGCTGGGAACTCATTCAATCGGATCGGACCCTAAGGCACGTCCCCACGACGGTCGTATCCGCACCCGCCGATCGGCAGGGATGACGGCTCCGGACCTGCACGGAGTGGGTGGGCGGCCACGGTACGTGACGTTCCGCTTCCGCGTCCGGGGGCGGCGCTCCCACCCGTACGAACACCTTCGACGTTTCGGCCCGCCGTTTCGGTTGCGTCAATCGGGCGATCGATCACGACCGTTCGCTGCGCCTCTACGACCGTTCCGGCCCACATGCCATCCTGACCCGGTCACGGGCTCCACCCCCTCCGGGCCGACCGGACCTCCGCGCGCCGCACGCACCCCGAACGCACCCCGCGCGCGCCTGCCGGACTCCGCCCGCCCGTCGAACACCTCACGAACGGAGTGACCATGGACGCGCTCTCCCGCCGAACCCTGCTGGCCGCCGGAGCGGCCGGCGCCGCCACCCTGGCAGCGGGCTGCGGCAGCGACCGGGCCGGCGGGGGCGGGGAGCACGCGGCCGGCGGCGCGGCCCCGGCCACCCCGGCGTCCGAGGGGCAGAGCGCCACCCCCGCCGCGGTCCCGCAGAAGCCGCAGGCCGTCCTGCTCGGCGACGGTTCCACCTCGGACACCGGCCCCCAGCCCCACCAGCCCGTCCCGGACCGGCTCCAGCCCGGCCAGCGGCCCCCGCAGTTCGTGGTCTTCTCCTGGGACGGCGCCGGCGAGCTCGACAACGGGCTGTTCGCGCGCTTCCGCCGGCTGGCCCAGGAGCACAACGCCTCGATGACCTTCTTCCTCAGCGGGCTCTACCTGCTGCCGGAGTCCAAGAAGGACCTGTACCGCCCGCCGCAGCACAAGGTCGGCGCCTCCGAGATCGGCTACCTGAGCGACCAGCACATCCACGACACCCTGGAGAACGTGCACGCCGCCTGGCTGGAGGGCCACGAGATCGGCACCCACTTCAACGGCCACTTCTGCGGCCCCACCGGCGTCAGCGCGTGGTCCCCGGAGGAGTGGGAGAGCGAGATCCAGCAGGCGATGGAGTTCGTGACGAGCTGGCGCACCAACACCGGCTTCACCGACCTGCCGGCCCTGCCCTTCGACTACCGCAAGGAGCTGATCGGCAGCCGCACCCCCTGCCTGGAGGGCCAGCGCAACCTGCTGCCCACCGCCGTCAAGCGCGGCTGGCGCTACGACAGCAGCGGCAACGGCACCCAGGTCTGGCCGCAGAAGATCCAGGGCGGCGCGCTCTGGGACCTCCCGCTGCAGTCCATCCCCTTCCCCGGGCACACCTTCCAGGTGCTGTCGATGGACTACAACATCATGTTCAACCAGTGCGGCCCCAACACCAAGGCCGACCCGGCGCTCTACCCGGGCTTCCAGGCCCAGGCCCGGGACTCGTACCTGATGGGCTTCGACCGCACCTACAACAGCAACCGTGCGCCGTACATCATCGGCAACCACTTCGAGGAGTGGAACGGCGGCATCTACATGAACGCCGTCGAGGACGTGCTCAAGTCGATCGCGGGCAAGCCCGAGGTGCGGCTGGTCTCCTTCCGCCAACTGGTCGACTGGCTGGACGCCCAGGACCCGGCGGTGCTGCGCAAGCTCCAGGGCCTCGGCCCGGGCCAGTCCCCGGCCGGCGGCTGGGAGGCCTTCCTCGGCACCCCGGCCGCGCCGCCGGCCGCCTCCCCCTCCCCCACCGCCGCCGCGTCCTGACCCCGGGTCAGGCCCGGACCCGCACCCGCCCGGCGAGCAGCGCCCCCAGCGCCGCCACCGCGGCCATCACCAGCAGGATCACCGCGAAGGCGCCGGGCGAGCCGTCGGCCCCGGCGCCCTCGTGCGCCGCGGCCAGTGACCCGCCGCCCAGCGCCGCGAACAGCACCCCGGCCAGACCGGTCAGCAGCACGTTGCCCAGGGCGTCGCTCATCTGCAGCGCGGCCGAGTTGGCCCCGGCGTCCTCGGGCGCGGAGAGCTTCATCATCAGCACGCTGACGCTCGCGACCGTCAGCCCCATCCCGATGCCGCCGACGCCCCAGGCCACCGAGGCCACCCAGGCCGGGACCGCCGGGACCAGCACCAGCGCGGCGGCCGCGATCGCCACCGCCGTCAGCACGAAGCCGCCCCGGATCATCGCCTCGCGGTACCGCTCGGCCCCCGGGCGGCCCTGCAGCCAGGAGCCCAGCGCCCAGGTCAGCCCGCCGCTGGTCAGGGTGAGCCCGGACAGGGTCGGCGAGAGGCCGCGCTCGGTGGTCATCATCAGCGGGACGAAGGCCTCGGCGCCGAGGAACGCCCCCGCCGCCAGCCCGCGCAGCAGGATCACCGTCGGCAGCCCGCGCCCGGCCCGCAGGGTCCGCTTCGGCAGCAGTCCCAGCACGGCCGGGGCCAGCAGCGCCGCACCGGCGACGCCGGGGAGCAGCCCGACCAGGTCCCGGCGCTGGCCGGCGTACTGCAGCAAGCCGGCGCCGACCGCCGCCATCGCGGCCAGCAGGGTGCGGCGGCGGTCGAAGTCGGCGCCCTTGAGCACCGGGTGGTCCCGCTCGGAGCGGGCCAGCGCCGGGCCCATCACCGCCAGCGGCAGCAGGATCAGCACCGGCACCGCCAGGAAGACCCAGCGCCAGCCGAGGTGCTGGGTGACGGCCCCGGAGACCAGCGGCCCGACGATCGAGGGCAGCACCCAGGCCGAGGAGAAGGCGGCGAACACCGCCGGCCGCAGGCGCTCCGGGTAGGCCCGGCCGACCACCACGTACAGCGCGACGATCACCAGCCCGCCGCCCAGCCCCTGGATCGCCCGCCCGGCCACGAACACCCACATGCCCGGCGCCGTCCCGGCCACCACCAGGCCCGCGCCGAACACCGCGATGCCGGTGAACAGCGGCTGGAGCGGGCCGCGCCGGTCGCACCACTGGCCGGAGACGACCAGGGCGAACAGCGTGGTGGTGAAGTAACCGGAGAAGGCGAAGGCGTACAGCCCCAGGCCGTCCAGCTGCCGGGCCGCGGTCGGCATCGCGGTGTTGACGGCGGTCGCCTCGAAGGCGATCACCAGCACGACCGACACGATCCCGAGCGTCAGGGCCCGGAAGCGGCCGCTCATGACCCCGCCCCCGGGGTCAGCTCCGGAGGGTATCGAGGGGGAGTCGACCGAGGTGGGGGAGGCAGTGGTCATACGTAACATCGTAAGAGCCGTCCGCGTCCTTGACTCCTGACCGGAGTCCCTGACCGGGTCCGTCGCAGGGCCTAGGACCGGCCCCGGGGGCAGGCGTCAGTGCAGCACCTTGAGCCCCACCACGCCGCAGACGATCAGCAGCAGGCAGCCGATCCGGGCCATGGTCACCGCGTCGCCCAGGACGGCCATGCCGTAGACCGCGGTGCCGACCGCGCCGATGCCGACCCAGACCGCGTAGCCGGTGCCGATCGGGATGGTGCGCATCGCGTACGCCAGCCCGCCCATGCTGAACAGCAGCGCGACGCCGAAGACGAGGCTGGGAACGAGGCGGGAGAAGCCCTTGGACGATTCCAGGGCCACTGCCCAGACGGTCTCCAGGAGACCCGAGACGATCAGAACGAGCCAAGCCATGACGGCCGTACCTCCGCAGTCCACAGCGGCCGGATTGCCGCTGAACTGCGCCGTCTTGTCGTCACCGGGTACGACGCGCTCGTCCGGGGTGGCGGGGAATCAACCACCTGCTCCGACCGTAGCACACATTGCCACACAGAATTTACACAACGTCATTGACCCCATTCGGCCGGTCCGCCATCCTGAATTCACTGGCCGTGTGCCCGAGTGGCTCAGGGAATCGTCTGCAAAGCGATGTACGCGGGTTCAATTCCCGCCACGGCCTCGAAAGGGGAATTGCCGGTCGACCGAAGTCGACCGGCAATTCCGCATTTCCCGTTCCGTTTCCGGCCGCCCGACCCGACCCGACGACCCGACGGGCACCCGCGGCGGCGGGGCCCGACGGCCGCAGGCGCCGGCTCAGGCCGTGACGGCGTCCTCCGGGCGGATCGGCAGCCGGCCCACCGGCAGCCCGGTGGCGGCCCGGACGGCGGCGGCGACCGCCGAGGGGGCGACCACCGCGGGCACCGCGCTGACCGCCTTGGCCCCGAAGGTGGCGACCACGTCCCGCTCCTCCAGCAGCGCGGCGATCCGCACCTCGGGAGTGTCCAGCGAGGTCGGCAGCCGGTAGCCGGTGAGCGAGGGGTTGGTCATCACCCCGCCCGAGGTCTGGAGGTCCTCCATCAGCGCCAGTCCCACGCCGTGGGCCACGCCCGCCTCGATCCGGTCCTCGATCTGGCGCGGGTTCAGCGCCCGGCCGACGTCCTGGGCGACGGTCATCTCGACCACCCGGACGGCCCCCAGCTCGATGTCCACGTCCACCACCGCGCGCATCGCGCAGAAGGAGATGGAGACGAAGGCGTCGCCGTGTCCGGACTCGTCCAGCGGCTCGGTCGGGTGCGGGCGGCACTGCGCGGTGGCCCAGAGCTCCTTGCCCTCCAGCGCCTCCGCGACCGGCATGCCGAGCACCCCGTCGTAGGAGGTGATCTTGCCGTCGGCGATCTGCAGCAGCTCCACCGACATCCCGAAGTCGGCCGCGATCGGCTGCAGCAGCTGGTGGCGGACCATCAGCGCGGCCCGCTCGACCGCCCCGCCGGAGACCCAGGTATGCCGGCCCCGGGCGGAGGGCCCGGCGATCGACTGGTCGCTGTCGGCCGGCGCGATGTAGACCTCGCTGACGCCCAGCACCGTCTGCACGATCTGCCGGGCCAGCGTGGCGAAGCCCTGCCCGGCGTCGACGGCCGCGCAGATCACCGTGGCGTGGTCACCGCTGACCCGCACGGTGGCGGTGGAGACCTCGTCCTCGCCCTCGGCGCCCAGCATGTGCACCATGCCGACGGCGTAGCCGATCCCGCGCCGCACCGCGGCCGGGTCCCCGGCCCCGCCGGGACCGCCGGGCAGCAGCCACTCGGCGTCCGGGTCGTCCACCGGCAGGGCCGGCAGCGGCTCGGCGGCCACCGCGTCCAGCAGCGCCTTCACCGGGGCGGGGCAGGTGACGGCCTGTCCGGTGGGCAGCGGGTCGCCGGTGGACATCGCGTTGCGGCGGCGGATCTCCACCGGGTCCACGCCCACCCGGGCGGCCAGCTGGTCCAGCTGCGACTCGTACGCGAAGCAGGCCTGGAGCGCGCCCTCGCCGCGCATCCGCCCGGCCGGCGGGTTGTTGGTGCGCACCGCCCAGGCGTCCACGAACACGTTGGGGCAGACGTACGGGCCGACCGAGAAGGCCGTCGCGGCGGCCAGCGCCTCGGCGGAGACGTCGGCGTAGGCGCCGCCGTCCAGCAGGATCTGCGCCTCCACCTTCACCAGGGTGCCGTCGGCGTCGGCGTGGTGGCGGTAGCGCAGCAGCGCGGGGTGGCGCGAGGTGTGGGTGTGGAAGGACTCCTCGCGGGTGAGGGTCATCTTCACCGGGCGGCCGGTGCGCAGCGCCAGCAGCGCCAGGGTGACCTGGAAGGAGAGGTCCTCGCGGTCGGTGGTGGCGCCGGGCACGCCGGTGACCACCAGGCGGACCCGGTCCGGCTCCAGGCCGAGGCAGGCGGCGGTGCGGTCGCGGTCGCCGTGCGGGTCGGTGGAGGACAGGTGCAGCTCGACGCCGCCGTCCGGGCGCGGCACGGCCAGCCCGGCCTCGGCGCCGAGCGGGGCCGGGTCCTGCCGGCCGACCTGGTAGAGGCCCTCGACGATGATCTCGCCGGCCGCGTCCGGGTCCCCGGTGCGCAGCGGCAGGTGGCGGAACAGGTTGCCGTCCGGGTGCAGCGCCGGAGCGGTGAAGGCCTGCTCGGGGTCGGTGACCGCCTCCAGCGGCTCGTAGTCGACCGCGATCAGGCCGACGGCCAGCCGGGCGGTGTCGGGGTGGTCGGCGGCGACCGCGGCGATCGGCTCGCCGTGGTGGCGCACCACGCCGGCGGCCAGCACCGGGCGGTCGGAGACGATCGGGCCGGCCGGGGCGCCGTCCGGCAGGCCGTCCGGGCCGGGCGGCAGGTCGGCGGCGGTGACCACGGCGTGCACCCCGGGCAGGGCGAGCGCGGCCGAGGTGTCGATGCCGCGGATCCGGGCGTGCGGGTGCGGCGAGCGCAGCACCGCGCCCCACAGCAGCCCCTCGGCCCAGAGGTCGGCCGCGTACGGGTAGATGCCGAGCGCCTTGGGCAGCGCGTCGCTGCGCAGCGGGGAGCTGCCCAGGCCGAAGGGCTCCGGTCCGGCGCCGCCCTCGCCGCCGTCCTGCTGGAGTGCTGCGCCGATGTCGGTAGGCGACGTCATGATGCGTGGTCGTCCTCGGGGAGCCGGATGCCGTGGGCGGGGGTGGCGCCGTAGGGGACGCCGGTGGTCGGGACGCCGGCCTCGGCCGGGGTCCCGTGCGGGTCCGCGTACGGGGTGCCGTGCGGGGGCGTGCCGTCGTGGACGGCGCCCGGCAGCGGGGTGCCGTGCGCGGGGGTGGGCTCGTAGACCGGGGCGTCGTAGCCGGTGTCGTAGCCGGTGTGCTGCTGGTGGCCGTCCGGGTAGCCGGCCGGCACGTAGGTGCCGTGCGCGGGGGTGGCCTGGTAGGGCTGCTCGGGGTAGCCCTGCGGGTAGTACACCTGGTCGCCGACGGCCTGGGCGGGGATGCCGGGCTGCATCCCGGTCAGCGCGGAGGTGTCGTACACGCCGGTGTCGTAGCCGCCGTCGCCGTACGGCTGCTCGGCGGGGGCCTGGGCCGGCAGCGGGGCCTGGGCCTGGGCGGGCACCGGGGCGGGGGCCGGTTCGACGGGCGGCTGCGGGACGTGCTCGATCCAGGCGTCGGAGTCGGCGTAGACCGGCGGTTCGACGGCCGGCTCCGGCTCGACGGCGGCGGCCGGGGCGCCGGTCCCGGCGGCCGGGGCCGCGGTGCTCCCCTCGGCGGCCGCGGCGGCGGCCTCCTCGGCCTCCTCGACCTCCAGCGCGCGGGCGTCCGCGACGGTCTGGACGGCGGCCAGCACTCCGCGGTAGCCGGTGCAGCGGCACAGGTTGCCGCACAGCGCCTGCCGGGCCTCGACCTCGGTGGGCCGGTGGTTGCGCTGGAGCAGGTCGTGCACGGCCATCGCCATGCCGGGGGTGCAGTAGCCGCACTGCACGGCGCCGGAGGCGGCCAGCGCCTGCTGGACGTCGCTCGCGCCGCCGCCGGCCGACAGGCCCTCGACGGTGTTGATCTCGCTGTCGGCGGCCAGCGCGGCGGGCACCAGGCAGCCGGCCACCAGCTGGCCGTCCACCTGCACCGAGCAGGCCCCGCACTCGCCCTGCTCGCAGCCGTCCTTGGCGCCGGCCAGGCCGAGCCGCTCGCGCAGCACGTAGAGCAGGCTCTCGCCGATCCAGGCGTCGGTGACGGGCCGTTCGAAACCGTTGACCCGCAGCGTGTAGGAGGCGCACGGGCGCAGCTCCCGGCTGACCTGCGGGGTGAGGCCGAGCGGGTCGGCGTCGAGGGTCTCGATGGGGTCTGTGGTCACTTCAGCGCCCTTCCCAGTGCCCGTCGGGCCAGCACCGATACGGTACGCCGCAGCCGGACGGCGGCCGCGGTCGGCCCCTCGGTCGCGGCCTCCCAGGCCCCTTCGGCACCGTAGTTGTCGGGGACGCAGGCGGCGGCGACGTACTCGCCGAAGGCGGCGCCCGCGGCCGGGTCGATCTCCCGGCTGCCGTCCCAGTCGATGCAGCCGGCCACCCAGGCCTCGGCCTCCAGCGGGCGCAGCGGCACCGGGGCGACGGCCCCGACGGCGCAGCGCACGGCGCGCCGGGCCGGGTCGAGGACGAGTGCGACGGAGGCGGTGGCACGGGCCGGGCCGCTGCGGCCGGTGGCCTTGAGGAAGACCTGCGGCGCGTGCAGCAGCGGGACCCGCACCCAGGTGAGCAGTTCGCCGGGGCGCACCGGGTCGAGTCCGGTGAGCAGGTGACTGACCGGCACCTCGCGGCTGCCGCCGGCCCGGGCGAGGGTGACGCTGGCCTCCAGGGCGGCGAGCACCGGGAGGGTGTCGCCGGCCGGGGCGGCGGTGACGATGTTGCCGCCGAGGGTGCCGACGTTGCGGACCTGCGGCGGGCCGGCGGTGCGGGCGGCGTCGGCGAGGGCGGGGATGAGCGCGGCGAAGTCGGGGCGGTCCATCCGGGCGTGGGTGAGTCCGGCGCCGAGCACCGCGGTGCCGCCGTCCTCGTAGCGCCAGCCGCGCAGTTCGGTGATCCGGCCGAGGCCGACCAGGGCGGCGGGGCGCAGCCGTCCGGCGTTGACGGCTTCCATGAGGTCGGTGGCTCCGGCCACCGGTACCGCGGCCGGGGCGGCGGCCAACGCGTCGACGGCCTCGTCGAGCGAGGCCGGCAGCATGATCGTCCGGTTCACCTGGGTCCCACCGTGCTCCACTTGCTCATCGATCGTCTGCCGCCCGCGGCCGTGGCCGCACTGCACTGTCCGCGTCAGCAGCCCGGCCTGGCCGTAGGGTACGGGCGATCGGGCCGGGTTGGGCAACTCTGGCACACAATGCTCGATGATCATTTCGGGACCGGTGAACGGGACTGCCCGATTGGGACGGATACCGGGCGGTATCTGCCCCGACCCGAACGGGACCGGGGCAGATGTTCATCTCTTCTTGACGTCAGATGACCGTCCATAAGTTCCCGACGAACACATTGGCGCACCGCCCGCACCGCCTCAGCGCACCGGCGGCGGCCCCTCGATCGGCCGCCCCGCCACCCCGGGCCGGCGCTGCCAGGGGTGCGGCCCGTCGGCCGGGCGGTACTCGACGCCCAGCGCGTCCAGCACCGCCAGGTGGCCCCGCAGCCGCCGCTCGAAGCCGGCGTAGTCGCGCTCGGCGGGCACGGCGGGCAGCGCGGACCAGGCGACCTCCGCGAAGGCGACCAGCCGGGGGAAGGCCCGGTAGTCGATGTCCCGGGCGCTGTCCATGAACTCGCTCCACAGGTTGGCCTGGGTGCCGATGACGTGCCGGGCGGCCTCCCCGTCCAGCTGCTCGGGGACGGGCTCGAAGCGGTAGACGTCCTCCAGCGTGCGCACGAAGCCGACCGGGACCGGCTCGTCCAGCCCGTCCGCCTGCCGGTGGTCGAAGTAGACGTGCTGCTCGGGGCACATCACCACGTCGTGCCCGGCCTTCGCGGCCGCGATCCCGCCGCCGAAGCCGCGCCAGGAGGAGACCGCCGCGCCCGGGGCGAGGCCCCCCTCCAGGATCTCGTCCCAGCCGATCAGCCGGCGGCCGCGCTCGGCCAGCCAGCGGTCGAAGTGCCGGATGAGGTGGCTCTGCAGCTCGTCCTCGTTGGCCAGGCCCAGCTCGCGGATCCGGGCCTGGGCGGCGGCGCTGTCCTTCCACTGCTCCTTGGGGCACTCGTCGCCGCCGAGGTGGACGAACTCGGACGGGAACAGTTCCAGGACCTCCTCCAGCACCCCCTCGAAGAAGCGCAGGGTCTCCTCGGAGGCGTTGAGCACGTGGTGGCTCACCCCCCAGTCGGTCCAGACGCCGAGCGCGGCGGTGTCCACCACGTCGGTGTTGCCCAGCTCGGGGTAGGCGGCGACGGCGGCCTGGGTGTGGCCGGGCAGGTCGATCTCCGGGACGACGGTGACCCCGCGCGCGGCCGCGTAGGCGACGATCTCGCGCAGGTCGTCCTGGGTGTAGTAGCCGCCGTGCGGGCGGTCGTCCCGGCGCTGCGCGGACCGGTAGCCGACCATCGAGCGCTCCCGCCAGGCGCCGCGCTCCGTCAGCCGCGGGTAGCGCTTGATCTCCACCCGCCAGCCCTGGTCGTCGGTGAGGTGCAGGTGCAGCACGTTGAGCTTGTGCGCGGCCAGCAGGTCGACGAAGCGCAGCAGGTCGGACTTGGGCAGGAAGTGCCGGGCGACGTCCAGCAGCGCGCCGCGCCAGCCGAACCGGGGTTCGTCCGCGATGTCCGCGCCGGGCAGCACCCAGCCCTCGGCGCGCAGCGGGGAGCGGCGGTAGGCGTCCGGCCCGAGCAGCTGCCGCAGGGTCTGGGCCGCCCACAGGGCGCCGGCCGGCCCGCCGGCGGTGAGCAGGGCGTGGCCGGGGCGCACCGCGATCCGGTACGCCTCGGCGGCCAGGGTGTCGTCCAGGACCAGCTCGATGCCCGTGCCCGGCCGGCCCGGACCGAGCGGCAGCCCGGTGGCGGCGGACAGCGTGCCGCGCAGCCAGCGCTCGGCGTCGGCCAGTACGGGCGGTGCGGTCAGCGTGGTGGCGGCGTCGAGCGGGAAGTCCCCGTCCGGGCGCCGGACGGCACTCGAAGGTGCGGGAATGAGGTCCATTCCGACATCCTGCCCAGGCCCCGAACGATTGGCATAGACCACCTGGGAAACGCGGTGCTATGCAAAACGGCGTCCTGCAGACGGCGGCGGACTACTTGCCGCCGTTGTCCCCGTCGCCGCCCTGCGGCTTGCCGATGCCGTCGTAGATCTCCTTGCACATCGGGCAGACCGGGTACTTCTTCGGGTCGCGCCCGGGCACCCACACCTTGCCGCACAACGCCACCACCGGGGACCCGGAGAGCGCGCTCTCCATGATCTTGTCCTTCTGGACGTAGTGCGCGAAGCGCTCGTGGTCGCCGTCCCCGTGGGACACCTGGGGGACGGGCTCGACCAGGGTGCCGGTGCCGAGGCCGCGCTCGGGCTCAAGAGTGCTCATGGGTGCCAAGTCTATGGGCGCCCCGGGAAACCGGGCCAGTGTCACGCGGCGGCCCGGGTTCCCCGGGCCTCGACACGGGGCCGGACGGGCCGGACACGCCCTAGTTCATCGTCGGGTCGTCCGGGTAGGTCGCCAGCAGGGCCAGCGGGCTGCGCTGGCGGCGCAGCACCGAGCGCCACAGCCGTTCCGGCTCCGGGCTGGAGACGTCCCCCGGCTCGCAGTCCACCAGGTACCAGGCGCCGCTCCCCAGCTCCGACTCCAGCTGGCCCGGCGACCAGCCCGCGTACCCGGCGAAGATCCGCAGGCTGCCCAGCTCCCCGGCCAGCACCTCCGGCGGCGCCTCCAGGTCGACCAGGCCGATCGCGCCGTGCACCCGGCGCCAGCCGAGCGGCTCCCCGGTGCCCGGCTCCCCCGGCGCGACGGCCAGGCCGAGCGCCGAGTCCAGCGCCACCGGCCCGCCCTGGAACACCACCGCGGGCTGCCCGACGAGTCTGCCCCAGCCGTCCAGCACACTGCCCACCTCGACCGGCGTCGGCCGGTTGAGCACCACGCCGAGCGCCCCCTCGGCGTCGTGGTCGAGGAGCAGCACCACCGCCCGGGCGAAGTTCGGGTCGGTGAGCATGGGCGTCGCGACGAGCAGACGGCCGGTGTGGGACCGGCCTCCGTGCGAATGGGCCGCCGTCATGCCACACATGATCCCGCAGAACGGCACCGGCCGGACACCGCAACACCCGAAACCCCGCCACGCCGGACGAGCACCCGTACGGCCGAACCGGCGGGCGGGAGCCGGGCCGGAGAGAGCACCATCACGGGAGAGGCAAACGGGAACCATCGGGACGCCCACTACCATCTACGGATGGTGGACGCCCCTCTACGGTGCCGACTCGGATTCTCCGGGGGCCCGAACGCGCCCGTACGCCTGTACCACCGGTCCACCAGCGGTTCCGTGACGGAACCGTTCCCACTCCTCTGGCACCCCGGATTGCGAGAACGATGACCGACGACGTCCTGCTGGTCCACGGCGGAAACCCGCTCGAAGGCGAGATCCGCGTCCGCGGTGCGAAGAACCTGGTCCCCAAGGCCATGGTCGCCGCCCTCCTCGGCCAGGGCCCCAGCAGACTGCGCAACGTCCCGGACATCCGCGACGTCAAGGTGGTCCGCGGCCTGTTGCAGCTGCACGGCGTGACCGTGCGCACCGGCGACGAGGACGGCGAGCTGATCCTCGACCCCTCGCACGTCGAGAGCGCCAACGTCGCCGACATCGACGCCCACGCGGGCTCCTCGCGGATCCCGATCCTGTTCTGCGGCCCGCTGCTGCACCGCCTCGGCCACGCCTTCATCCCGGGCCTGGGCGGCTGCGACATCGGCGGCCGGCCGGTCGACTTCCACTTCGAGGTGCTGCGCCAGTTCGGCGCCACCATCGAGAAGCACCCGCAGGGCACCTACCTGGTGGCCCCGCAGCGGCTGCGCGGCACCAAGATCGAGCTGCCCTACCCCTCGGTCGGCGCGACCGAGCAGGTGCTGCTCACCGCCGTCCTCGCCGAGGGCGTCACCGAGCTGCGCAACGCGGCCATCGAGCCGGAGATCGTCGACCTGATCTGCGTGCTGCAGAAGATGGGCTCGATCATCACCCTGGGCACCGACCGCACCATCCTGATCACCGGTGTGGACGAGCTGAACGGCTACAACCACCGGGCCCTGCCGGACCGGCTGGAGGCCGCCTCCTGGGCCTGCGCGGCGCTGGCGACCAAGGGCGACATCTACGTCCGCGGCGCCCGCCAGCTGGAGATGATGACCTTCCTCAACACCTTCCGGAAGGTCGGCGGCGCCTTCGAGGTGGACGACGAGGGCATCCGCTTCTGGCACCCGGGCGGCGAGCTCAAGGCGATCGCCCTGGAGACCGACGTGCACCCGGGCTTCCAGACCGACTGGCAGCAGCCGCTGGTGGTCGCGCTGACCCAGGCCACCGGCCTGTCCATCGTCCACGAGACGGTGTACGAGTCGCGGCTGGGCTTCACCGGCGCGCTCAACCAGATGGGCGCGCACATCCAGCTCTACCGCGAGTGCCTGGGCGGCACCCCGTGCCGCTTCGGCGCGCGCAACTTCCTGCACTCCGCGGTGGTGTCCGGCCCGTCCAAGCTGATGGGCGCCGAGCTGGTCATCCCGGACCTGCGCGGCGGCTTCTCGTACCTGATCGCGGCGCTGGCGGCCGAGGGCACCTCGACCGTGCACGGCATCGACCTGATCAACCGCGGCTACGAGAACTTCATGGAGAAGCTGCGGGACCTCGGCGCCCACGTCGAGCTGCCCAGCGAGCAGCTGGTCGACGCGTAACGACCGCACGCACGACGAGAGGCCGGGCTCCCCGCGGGGAGCCCGGCCTCTCGGGCGTTCAAGGGGTGGTTCAGGCGCCCTTGGCGGCTTCCTTCAGCTTGGAGCCGGCGCTCACCTTGGCGCTGTAGCCGGCCGCGATCTGGATCGGCTCGCCGGTCTGCGGGTTGCGGGCGGTGCGGGCAGCGCGGTGGGTGCGCTCGAAGGTCAGGAAACCGGGGATGGTGACCTTCTCGTCGCCCTTGGCGACGACCTCGCCGACGATCTCGGCGAAGGCGGCCAGAACGGCGTCGGCGTCCTTGCGGGTCACCTCGGCGCGCTCGGACAGCGCGGCCACCAGCTCACTGCGGTTCATGTGTACTCCTGTGGTCTGTTCGCTTGCGGTGTGCGGGGGCCCATCGGTGCTCCCACCGGGGGGCACCCGGATGGGCCGCAGGTCCGCACACTGTGCTCATGCAGGCATTGCGTGGTCGCAGGCCGGGTCCGTACCCGTATGCCGCGCGCCGGAGCCGTCGAAGAGGCCCGCCGCCTGCCTGGGAACGAATCCTGCCCCGACCGGCCCCGAGAAAGCCAATCGGGCCCCGGCCGAGCCACCCGAACATCGCCCGCCCGTTGGAGGTGTGACGCTCCGTCGGCTCCGGCGGACCGGGCGCGGACGGCGGTCAGGATGACACGCCGGAAGACCAGGGGGACGTTCCGTACTTGTCGGACACGCCTGCCCCGGCCAGGGCTACCGTACGCCCTAGGCACGACAAGCCCAAACACGCCCCTCGCCCTTGTGTCGCAAGGGTTCGGGGCGCGCTTGGGCGGGTATGGCCGCTAATCGGACATTTGACCGATCGGCGACCGGCCCGCGAGCCGGGCCGTCCGGCGCCCGGCCGGGGCCGTCAGAGCTTGACGGTGGGGAAGGCCGAGGTGTCCAGCGTGCCGACGATGCCGGGGGTCGGACGGGCCGGTACGGCGGGCTCCTGGGCGTCCGCCAGGGCCGCCTCGCGCACCGCCGCGGCGACGGTCTTGGCGACGTCCTTGTGGAAGACGCTGGGGATGATGTAGTTCGCGTTCAGCTCGTCGTCGGCGACGGTGGTGGCCAGCGCGCGGGCCGCGGCGATCATCATCTCGGTGTTGACCGTGCGGCTCTGGGCGTCCAGCAGGCCGCGGAAGACACCCGGGAAGACCAGCACGTTGTTGATCTGGTTCGGGAAGTCGCTGCGGCCGGTGGCGACCACGGCGGCGGTCTGCCGGGCCACCCCGGGGTCGACCTCCGGGTCCGGGTTGGCCAGCGCGAAGACGATCGACCGCTCCGCCATGGTGGCCAGGTCGTCGCCGTCCAGGACGTTCGGGGCCGAGACGCCGATGAACACGTCCGCGCCCGCCACGGCCTCCTTGAGGCTGCCGGTGCGGCCCGAGCGGTTGGTGTGCTCGGCGATCCAGCGCAGGCTGTCGTTGAGGTCCTCACGGCCCTGGTGGACCACGCCGTGCACGTCGGCGACGGTGGCGTGCTCGACACCGGCGGCCAGCAGCAGCTTGAGGATGGCGGTGCCGGCCGCGCCGGCGCCCGACATCACCACGCGGATGTCGCCGATCTCCTTGCCGACCACCTTCAGCGCGTTGGTGAGGGCGGCCAGCACCACGATCGCGGTGCCGTGCTGGTCGTCGTGGAAGACCGGGATGTCCAGGGCCTCGCGCAGCCGGGCCTCGATCTCGAAGCAGCGCGGCGCGGAGATGTCCTCCAGGTTGATCCCGGCGAAGCCCGGGGCGATCGCCTTGACGATGGCGACGATCTCGTCGCTGTCCTGGGTGTCCAGGCAGATCGGCCAGGCGTCGATCCCGGCGAAGCGCTTGAACAGGGCCGCCTTGCCCTCCATGACGGGCAGCGCGGCCGCCGGGCCGATGTTGCCCAGGCCCAGCACCGCCGAGCCGTCGGTGACCACGGCGACGCTGTTGCGCTTGATGGTCAGGCGGCGGGCGTCCTCGGGGTTCTCGGCGATCGCCATGCAGACCCGGGCCACGCCCGGGGTGTAGATCATGCTGAGGTCGTCACGGTTGCGGATCGGCAGCTTCGAGGACATCTCGATCTTGCCGCCGAGGTGCATCAGGAAGGTGCGGTCCGAGACCTTGCCGATCGACACGCCGTCGATCGCCCGGAGCTTCTCGACGATCTCCTCGCCGTGCGCCACCGAGGAGGCCGCGACCGTCACGTCGATCCGCAGCGCCTCCAGGCCGGAGGCGGTGACGTCGAGACCGGTCACCGATCCGCCGGAGGACTCCACTGCCGTGGTGATCGCGCTGACCGCGTTGCCGCGGGCCGGGACCTCCAGTCGCACCGTGATCGAGTTGGAGACACTGGGCACCGTCGCCATCGACGCTTCCTTCTTCCGTCTGTCCCGCAGGCTCAACATTTTGTTGAAGGCATCGCCTGCGCATGCTAGACCTCGATCGTCGCACCTTCCAAGGGGTTGCCAGAAATAACGTTCATTGAGTGTGCGGATCCGACAAGCGGGCCGCGTCGCCCACAGTCTCCGGGCGCACACTCCTTGCCTCTCCCGGCCGATGCGTTACATTGGACGGGACACCGGCTCGATCCAAGCCCCCGGGCCCAACCTTCGTCCCTCAGAGGGACCACTTGCCGCGAGGCGAGCATGGCGGGTCGGTGTCGTCAACGTCCGAAGGCCCCTCACCAGCGGTGAGGGGCCTTCGTCGTGGGTGCGTCAGCCGTGCAGCAGCGCGGGCACGCCGGCCGCGTCCGGCAGGTCGTCAGGGCCGGACAGCACCGTCAGCCGCTGGGTCGCCCGGGTGAGCGCCACGTAGAGCACCCGCAGGCCCGCCTCCGACTCGCCGGCGATGCCGGTCGGGTCGGCGACCACCGTCGCGTCGTACTCCAGGCCCTTGGCCTCCAGGCTGCCCAGCACCACCGCGCGCCCCCCCAGGCCCTCGGCCCAGCCGGCCGCCTCGGCCCGGCGGTCCATCGGCACCACGATCGCCACGGTGCCGTCCACCTCGCCCAGCAGCCGCTCCAGCTCGCTCCGGGCGGCCCGGCCGAAGGCCTCCGGCGCGGGGTCGGTGACGGCCGCGAAGCGCGGCTCCACGCCGACGTGGCGCACCGCGCTCGGCGAGGGCGTGCCCGGCGCGGCCAGCGCCAGCACCTTCGCCGCGACCTCGGCGATCTCGGCCGGGTTGCGGTAGTTGACGGTCAGCGTGAAGCGGCGGCGCGGCTTGCCCGCCAGCACCTCGTCCAGCGCGGCCTGGGCCTCCTGGGGGAACGGCCAGGAGGACTGCGCCGGGTCGCCGACGATGGTCCAGGTGGCCATCCGGGAGCGCCGGCCGATCATCCGCCACTGCATCGGGGTGAGGTCCTGGGCCTCGTCCACGATCACGTGGGCGTACTCCTTGCGCTCCACCGGCTGGCGCTCGCGCTGGCGGGAGTTGCGGTCGGCGAAGGTGGTGACCTCCTCCAGGCCGCTCAGCAGGTCCACCGCGTCCACCTCGCGGACCTTCGGACGGGCCGGCTCGCCGAGCAGCACCTGCAGCTCGTCCACCAGTGCCACGTCGTGCGCGGACAGCCCGCCCTCGCCCTGCGGCGACAGGTGGCGCCAGGAGGCGGCCAGCAGCCTGGCCTCGTCCGGGGTCACGGCACGGCGGGCGATCCGGTTGGTGTGCCGGGTCTGCTTGAGCGTGCCGAGCACCCGGCGCGGGGTCAGCGCGGGCCACCAGGCGTCCAGGAAGTCCAGGAACGACGACTCGTCGGAGACGTAGTCGTCGAAGGACTCCTTCTCCTCCTGGCGCTGCTCCCGGGCGTAGTGGTCGGTGGGCTTGGGCAGGTGCCTGATCGCCTCCTGCCACAGGGCGTCCAGCAGCAGCCGGCGGGCGCGCGGGCGCAGCAGGTTCAGCGGGGTGCCGCCGGAGCCCACCACGTTGCCGCGGACGGACCTCAGCCGGCCCGCGTCCAGCTTCAGCACCTCGCCGCGGGCGACCACCTTGAGCTCCTGCGGGGCGCCCAGCTCCAGCGCCGCCCGGGCCGCCCGCCGCAGCAGGTGCACCATCCGGGCCGAGCCCTTGACCCGGGCCGCCTCCGGGGCGTCGTAGGTGTCGGCCTCGATGCCGTCCACCAGCGAGCCGACCGCGCGGATCGCGACCTGGCCCTCCTCGCCGAGCGAGGGCAGCACGCCCTCGGTGTAGGAGACCAGCAGCGCGGTGGGCGAGACCACCAGGATGCCCCCGGCGTAGCGGCGGCGGTCCTGGTAGAGCAGGTACGCGGCGCGGTGCAGGGCGACGGCGGTCTTGCCGGTGCCGGGGCCGCCGGTGACGAGGGTGGCCCCGGCCGCGGCGGCCCGGATCACCTCGTCCTGCTCCTTCTGGATCGAGGAGACGATGTCGCGCATCGAGTGGCTGCGGGCGCGGCCCAGCGAGGCCATCAGCGCGCCGTCGCCGACCACGGCCAGCTCCCGGCCGCCCAGGGTCGGGGTGAGGTCGGGGCGCAGCAGGTCGTCCTCGACGCCGATCACCTTGCGGCCCTTGGAGCGGATCACCCGGCGGCGGATCACCCGGCCGGGCTCCACCGGGGTGGCGCGGTAGAACGGCGCGGCGGCCGGGGCCCGCCAGTCGATCACCAGCGGGCCGAACTCGGCGTCCAGCACGCCCAGGCGGCCGATGTGCAGGGTCTCGGCGACGGCCGGGTCGGCCGGGTCGAGCGGGGTGTTCGAGGGGATGCCGTGTTCCTCCGGCGCGTCGGCCTGCTGGAGGTCGATCCGGCCGAAGAGGAAGTCCTCGAACTCGTTGTTGAGCCGTTGGAGGTGCGCGCCGGCCCGGTAGACCTGGGCGTCGCGCTCGGCGAGGGCGCCGGGAGTACCGACCTGGACCCGCTTGGCGGCGTCCTCCAGGATGTACTCCGCCTCGGCGAGCTTCTCCTCCAGCCGGTGGTAGACGGTGTCGAGGTGCTGCTGTTCACCGGCGATCTCACGCTCGCGGACGGTCTCGTGATCGGTGGTGGGGGTGGTGTCCGTGTTGCTCTGCATGGCCTCGGGGGTTGCGACGGAATCCGGCTCCGGAAAACGAGCGGACGGATGATCCTACGCCGCGACCCCCCGCACGCGCTGCTCCGGAACGTACAAAAATCGAAGGCCGCCCTCCGCATCAGCGGTGGACGGCCTTCGGTGTGAACATGGGGTGGTGGAGATGCCGGGAATCGAACCCGGGTCCAGTGGAGTTAATTCAGGGCTTCTCCGAGCGCAGTCCGCTGTGATTTTCTCGGCCCTGGCGGTCACACGGACAAGCCGCCAACAGGCCCAGCTGCTGTTTGATTTCCCATCCACCCTCGCAGCCCGGGCGGACGGTTGAGTTCCCTAGATTATGCCAGGGTCCGGGTCGGGAACTCCCCGGTCTGACACCCAAGCGCTATCGGTGCTTATTAGGCAGCGAGAGCGAACTGCTGGGAATCGCGCTTAGAGTTGGCGATTATTTTTTTGCGACACGTGGTTAACGAGATCATTGCCGCGTTCCTCGGCTCGCTTCCCCTGTTTCAACATCCCCTGTCGAAACCGATCATCCCCATGTTTTGTTGAGAAACAGCTCGGACGGTGACCGTCCGTGTTGCTGACGCCATAGTACGCGAGGCGACGGGCGAGGGTCCAGCGGATTAACCCTGGCGCCGCCGGGCCGCCGCCACCGCGCGGGCCGTCTCGCGGGTGTCCTGCTTCTCCCGCAGCGTCTGGCGCTTGTCGTACAGCTTCTTGCCGACCGCCAGCGCGAGTTCGAGCTTGACCCGGCCGTCCTTGAAGTACAGGGACAGCGGGACCAGGGTGTGGCCCGCGTCGCGGACCTTGGTCTCGATCTTCTGGATCTCCATCCTGTGCAGCAGCAGCTTGCGCTTGCGCCGGGCCGCGTGGTTGGTCCACGTCCCCTGGGTGTACTCGGGGATGAAGACGTTGTCGATCCAGGCCTCGCGGTTCTGGATGTAGGCGTAGCCGTCGACCAGGTTGGCCCGCCCCTCGCGCAGCGACTTGACCTCGGTGCCGGTGAGCACGAGGCCGCACTCGTAGGTGTCGAGGATCGTGTACTCGTGTCGCGCCTTCTTGTTCTGCGCGATCAGCTTGTGTCCGGTTTCCTTTGCCATAGCGCGGCCATTCTCGCACTTCGACGCCGGATCGGGCAGCCGCTTTACCGCCGGGCGGCCGGGTCAGGACCGGGTGCCGAGCCCGGCCAGGACGCGCAGGGCGAGCGCGTCGGCGTCCTCGCCCGCGGCGGCCGGGACGTCCGGGGTCAGGCCGGTGCCGTCCAGGGAGCGTCCGGCCGGGGTGTAGTAGCGGCCGACGGTCAGCTCCAGCACCGCGCCGTCGGCGAGCCGGCTGGGCTGCTGGACGGTGCCCTTGCCGAAGGTCCGGGAGCCCACCACCACGGCGCGGCTGCGGTCCTGGAGGGCCCCGGCGAGCAGTTCGGCGGCGCTCATCGTGCCGCCGTCCACCAGCACCACCAGCGGGCTGCGCCGGTCGCCGCCGGGTGGGGCGGTCAACTCCCGCTTCTCGCCGCGCTCCTGGTAGGAGCCGACGGCGCCGCCGTCCAGGAAGCTCCCGGCGGTGCCGACGGCCTCGTCCAGCAGCCCGCCGGAGTTGCCGCGCAGGTCGAGCACCACCCCGGCGTGCGGGGCGCGCAGCGCGGCGCGCACCTGGTCGGCCACGCCGCTGGTGAAGCCCCGGACGGTGATCCGCAGCACGCCCTTGTCCAGGTGCTCCGCGGTGACCTGCCGGCTGTCCAGCAGCACCCGCCGCAGCCGCAGTTCGCGCACCTCGCCGCCGTCGCGCTGGACGGCCAGGGTGACCTCGGAGCCGGCCCGGCGCTCGTCGCCCTGCCCGCGCAGCCGGGCGACCACCTCGGTGACCGGCAGCCGGTCGGCCTGGTCCCGGTCGATCCGCAGCAGCCGGTCGCCGGGGGCGATCCCGGCCTCGGCGGCCGGTCCGGCCGGGGTGACCTGGGAGACCGAGGTGACGCCGTCCTCGCCGCGGCCGACCGACAGCCCGACCCCGGGGTAGCGGCCGTCCAGGCCCTGGCTGAACTCGGCGTACTCCTGGGCGCTGTAGTACGCGCCCCAGCGGTCGCCGCCGGCCGCCAGCAGGTGCTCGGCCTGCTGCTCGGACAGCGCGGCGCCCGCCGGGTCCGCCGGGAGCCCGGCGGCGGCCGGGGCGAGGTCGGCGGAGGCCCGGCGCGGCGGGTCGCCCGGGCCGTCCCAGGCGCCGGTCGCGGCGCCGCCCAGCAGCACGGCACCGAACACCAGGCTGAGCGCGGCCACCTGACGTGCCCTGCGCGGAGTTTGCAGCATGGCAACGGAGTGTAGACACCGCTCCGCGCGCGACGGGCCGGAACGGCGGAGCGCGGAACGGCGACGGCCCCGTACGGCGCAGTGCCGTACGGGGCCGAAGCGACTTCCGGGGGTCAGACCTTGAGGTACTTGCGCAGCGTGAAGAACGCCGCGATGCCGGCCATGCCCATACCGACCACGACCAGCAGCGGGATCACCGCCAGCACCGAGCCGAGGCCGATGAAGTGGATGAACTGCACCCGGTCGGCGAGCCAGCCCTGGACGAAGAAGTGCCCGCCGACCAGCAGGCCGGAGGCCAGCGCCGCGCCGAGCAGCGCGGAGAACGCGGCCTCGGCGATGAACGGCATCTGGACGTAGAAGTTCGAGGCACCGACCAGGCGCATGATGCCGGTCTCGCGCCGCCTGCTGTACGCCGACACCCGGACGGTGTTGACGATCAGCAGCAACGCGACGAACAGCATCAGCACCATGATCACGAACGCCGCCGTCTGCAGGCCGTTGAGCAGGCCGAACAGGTTCTCCAGGATCTTCCGCTGGTCCTCGACCGACTTGACGCCGGGCTTGCCCGCGAAGGCGCTCTGGATGACGTCGTACTTGGTCGGGTCGTTGAGCTTGACCCGCCAGGACTGCGGCATGGCGTCCGGGCCCAGGACGGAGATGAGCGGATTGTCCGGGTTCATGTCCTTCCAGTGCTTGTACGCCTCCGCGGAGCTCTCGTACGTGGACGACTGGACCACCGAACTCATCTTGTCCAACTGGTCCTTGATGTCCTGGACCTGCTGGTCGGTGGCCGCACCCTTGTCGCACTGGGGCGAGTTGCGGGCATCCGCCTTGGTACAGAAGTAGATGCTCACCTCGACCTTGTCGTACCAGTACCCCTTCATGGAGTTCACCTGGTCGCGGACCAGGAGCGAGGAACCGGCGAGGGCGAGGGAGAGCGCGACGCTGACCACGACCGCGATGGTCATGGTCAGATTGCGTCGGAGACCCACACCGATCTCCGACAGGACGAACTGGGCACGCATGCGGGAAACAACTCCAGGGTCGGTACTGCGCGGTCTGGCGGTCCGGGCCGGCGGGCCCTACGGGTCAGCGCTGGTCGGTCAGTGCTGGTATCCGTAGACGCCGCGGGCCTGGTCGCGGACGAGCAGCCCCTTGTCGAGCTCGATGACGCGCTTGCGCATCTGGTCGACGATGGCCTGGTCGTGGGTGGCCATCAGCACCGTGGTGCCGGTGCGGTTGATCCGGTCGAGCAGCTTCATGATGCCGACCGAGTTCTGCGGGTCCAGGTTTCCGGTGGGCTCGTCCGCGATGAGCAGCATCGGGCGGTTCACGAAGGCACGGGCGATCGCGACGCGCTGCTGCTCACCACCGGACAGCTCGCCGGGCATCCGGTCCTCCTTGCCGCCGAGGCCGACCAGCTCCAGCACCTCGGGCACCACCTTGTTGATGGCGCTCTTGGGCTTGCCGATCACCTCCAGCGCGAAGGCGACGTTCTGCGCGACGGTCTTGTTCGGCAGCAGGCGGAAGTCCTGGAAGACGGTGCCCAGCTGGCGGCGCATGTGCGGCACCTTCCAGTTGGACAGCTTGCCGAGGTCCTTGCCCAGCACGTGCACCGCGCCCGTGGAGGGACGTTCCTCCCGCAGGCACAGTCGCAGGAAGGTGGACTTTCCCGAGCCGGACGAGCCGACCAGGAAGACGAACTCGCCCTTCTCGATCTCCAGCGAGACGTTGTCCAGGGCGGGACGGTTCTGCTTGGGATAGGTCTTGGAGACGTTGTCGAATCTGATCACGGCTGCATCACGGAGGCCATCCTAGGCGGCGCCAGTCCTCGGTCGATCCGCCCCGGAGGCCCGGCCCGGGGGCGGGCGATGGGAGCGCGGAGGGCCGCTCCCGGTCTGGGACCATACGCGAACCTGCGGTGGGCCCGCAGGGACAGCCCAGGACGGATTCCGGAATCTGGGGGAGAATGTCCGGTTGTGCCCCGATAATTGCGAGCCATCTCACAGCCCGGGAGCCGGAACGGCCAGAACCTGGCAGAGTGGAGGTGGCGACCGTGTCCGGCCGCTCCCCCGTACAGGGCAGACTCCCCCGTACAGGTAGGAAGAGGGAACCAAAGCCCCGTCCGGTGCGTTGCTGTAGCAGCGAGGAGGAGATCGCATGACCTGCGACCATCTGGTGTGCGCCAACTGCAACGGCCGCGTCAGCGACGGGCGTTGCCCGGTGTGCCGCGCCAACCGGGCCCGGCTGCAGGAGCAGCAGGGGCCGTTCGCCGCACTCTCCCCCGCGATGCTGCTGGCCCTGCTGGCCGGACTGCTCGCGGTGGCGCTGATCGCGCGGCAGGCGCTGGCCTGACGAACCTGCGGTACGACGAAGGGCCCCGACCGCTGCGGTCGGGGCCCTTCGCGTGTGCCTGCTGTTACTCGGCGCTGGTCTCGCGCTGCTTGCGCCAGCGGATCCCGGCCTCGATGCTGTGCTTGATTTTCATCGAGGCCGGACTCCTTACGCCTCGTTCGAGGTCTCGCGCTGCTTGCGCCAGCGGATCCCGGCCTCGATGAAGCCGTCGATGTCGCCGTCCAGGACCGCCTGCGGGTTGCCCGCCTCGTACGCGGTGCGGACGTCCTTGACCATCTGGTACGGGTGCAGCACGTAGGAGCGCATCTGGTTGCCCCAGGAGCTGCCGCTGTCCTTGAGCGCGTCCATCGCCGCGCGCTCCTCCTGGCGGCGCCGCTCCAGCAGCTTGGCCTGGAGGACGTTCATCGCCGAGGCCTTGTTCTGGATCTGCGAGCGCTCGTTCTGGCAGGAGACCACCACGCCGGTCGGGATGTGCGTGATGCGCACCGCCGAGTCGGTGGTGTTGACGCCCTGGCCGCCGGGGCCGGAGGCGCGGTAGACGTCGATGCGCAGCTCGCCCTCGTCGATGTCGACGTGGTCGGACTGTTCGACGACCGGGAGCACCTCGACGCCGGCGAAGGAGGTCTGCCGGCGGCCCTGGTTGTCGAAGGGCGAGATGCGGACCAGGCGGTGGGTGCCCTGCTCGACCGAGAGGGTGCCGTACGCGTAGGGCGCCTTCACGGTGAAGGTCGCGGACTTGATGCCGGCCTCTTCGGCGTACGAGGTGTCGTACACCTCGGTCGGGTAGCCGTGCCGCTCGGCCCAGCGCAGGTACATGCGCATCAGCTGCTCGGCGAAGTCGGCGGCGTCCACGCCACCGGCCTCGGCACGGATGTTGATCAGCGCCTCGCGGGCGTCGTACTCACCGGAGAGGAGGGTGCGGACCTCCAGCTCCTCGACGGCCTTCTGGAGCGAGACCAGCTCGGCCTCGGCCTCGGTGCGGGTGTCCGCGTCGTCCTCGGCCTCGGCGAGTTCGAACAGCACGCCCAGGTCGTCGATGCGGCTGCGGAGGCCCTCGACGCGGCGCAGTTCGCCCTGGAGGAAGGAGAGCCGACTGGTCACCTTCTGTGCGTTCGCGACGTCGTCCCACAGGGTGGGGGCGGCTGCCTCCTCCTCCAGGACCGCGATGTCGGCCCGGATCTTGTCCAGGTCGAGGACGGCCTCGATCGACCCCATGGTCGTATCGAGGTTCTTGAGCTCTTCGGAAGGATCGACGGCTGCCACGCCCCCAGCGTAATGGTTCCGGGGGTGCTCATGACGACACCCCCGGTTCCAGCGCCGTTCCCCGCGGGCTACGGAGCCCGCGGAGCGGTGCCGTGCACGGCCGGGCGGGCCGGGTGGCCGCCGCCCGGTTCGGTGGCCGCGAAGGCCGTCCAGGCCGCGGCGGCGCCCGCCAGCAGCAGCACGGTGGCCAGCAGGACGGCCAGCAGCCGGCGTCGGCGCAGCAGCGCCGCGCGGTCCCGGCGGTGGCCCGGCGCGGTGCGCTGGGCGCGGGACTCGGCGGCGTACGCGGCCAGCTCGTCGGCCGAGGGGCGGCGCAGGCTGGTGTGGGTGTCCCGGGTGGAGTCCGGGGCGACGCCCGGCACCAGCGGGACGGCCGGGCCGCGGCGGCGCTTGTGGGTGCCCGGGCCGGCGTCCACCTCGGCGTAGACCGCCTCGCCCGGGGTCAGCTGCTCCTCGGCCGGGGCGCGGCCCTGGGAGGGCACCGCCAGCACCGGCAGACCGGCCAGCGAGGGCAGCTGCTCACGCAGCCGGGCGGCCAGCTCGGCGGCGCGCAGCCGGGAGGCCGGGGCCTTGGCCAGGCACTCGGAGATGACCCGCCACAGCCCGTCCGGCAGGCCGGGGATCGGCGGCACCTGCTCGGTGACGTGCCGGCGCAGCACCGCGCCGGTGTGGCCGCCGCCGAACGGGGTGGAGCC
This sequence comes from Kitasatospora sp. NPDC059146, assembly GCF_042786665.1. Classification (NCBI taxonomy): domain Bacteria; kingdom Bacillati; phylum Actinomycetota; class Actinomycetes; order Kitasatosporales; family Streptomycetaceae; genus Kitasatospora; species Kitasatospora sp. NPDC059146. Next base: position 64,690 of record NZ_JBHZCY010000019.1, read on the forward strand.
GGCCAGCAGCTCGTACAGCACGGTGGCGAGGGCGTAGATGTCGACGGCGGCGCGCGGCTCCAGGCCCTCGATGATCTCGGGGGCGAGGTAGTCGGGGGTGCCGATGATCCGGGTGGCCCGGGTGCGGCGCGGGGCGTCGACCAGGCGGGCCACCCCGAAGTCGGTGAGCTTGGCGCGCGGGGCGCCGCCCGGGCCGGGCGCGGCGGCGAGGTCGAGCAGGACGTTCTCCGGCTTGACGTCGCGGTGGACGATCCCGGCCGCGTGCGCGGCCGCCAGGCCGTCGGCGACGTCGGCGATGATCGAGGCGGCGGCCTGCGGCGGGAGGGCGCCGTCCCGCTCCAGCCGGGAGCGCAGGTCGGTGCCCTGGACGAGTTCCATCACCAGCGCGAGGTCGCTGCCGTCCACGACCATGTCGCGCACGCCGACCACCCGGGGGTGGTCGAGGCTGGTCAGCGCGGTGCGCTCCTGGACGAAGCGGCCGACCAGCACCTGGTCGGCGGCGAGGTCCTCGCGCAGCAGCTTGACCGCCACCGGGCCGTCGGGCCCCTCACCGAGCCAGACCGTCCCGGCCGAACCCCGGCCGATCACCTGGTGGACGGTGTACCGGCTGCCGATCTTGCGTGCCAATGCTGCTCCGTGGGCGGCGCGGGAGCGCTCCGGGGGTCCGGGCGCGCTCGGTGGGGCGGGACAACAGCGACCAACCTACGCGCCCGGACCCCCCGTGCGGGCCGCCTGGGGGCCGTGGAGCGGCACTCGGGGGCGAGAAATCTCGGGAATTGTCGACAAAGCGTCAATCATGGCTTCCGGGGCGGGACCGGACGCCCGGTCAGCCGCCGGGGCGGCCGGTCGCCCCGGCCCGCACCCCGTCGGCCGCCCGGGCCCGCGTCAGCCGTTGGAACTGCCGATGACGCTGTTCACCCAGTCCCGGGCGGAGTCGAACCAGCCCACGACGTTGTCCCAGTAGTGCGGCAGCGGCGTGAAGTTCCACAGCGCCAGCGCGGCCACCGCCAGCACCAGCAGCACCATCAGGCAGCCCTTGAGACAGCCCAGCCCCGGGATGTACATCCGGTTGCGGCTGCGCGGACGCCGCTCGCGCGGCGGGGCGCTCTCCCGGCGGGACGGCTCCCGCGGCTCCTCCCGCGGCGGCCGGGACTCCCGGTGCTGCGGCGCGGGCGGCTCGGCCCGGCGCGGCACCGGGGTGGGCGCGGGCGGCGGCGGGTAGCCGCCCTGCGGCCCGCCCTGGCCGGACGGGGCCTGCCGGTAGCCGCCGGGCGGCTGCGGACGGCCGCCGCCCTGGCCGCCCTGCCCGCCCTGGTTGACCTGGTAGGGCGGCGGGGCGACCGGCGGGCGCTGGGCGTAGCCGGGCGGCGGCGCCTGGCGGCGCTGGTCCGGGCGGTAGCCGGCCGGGGGCTGCGGCTGGTAGCCGGGCGCGCCCTGGCCGGCGTGACCGCCCTGGCCGCCCTGCTGGGCCTGGCCCCCCTGGTGCGCCTGGTAGGGCGGCGGGGCGACCTGCGGGTCCTCGAAGTCCTCCGGCCCGAAGTAGCCGACCTGGGTCTGCTGGTTGCGGTCGCGCGCCGCCCTCAGCTGGGTCTGCCAGGGGTGCGGCGCCTCCTCCGGCGGCGGCCCGGCCGGGGCGACCGGCGGGGGCGGCGGCACGGCGGTGGGCGGCATCACCTGGGTGCGGTCCTGGGTGCCGTACGGGGGCGCGGGCGGCGGCTGGGTGCCCATCACCCGGGTCGCCGCGGCCGGGTCGTACTGCCCGGCCGGGTCGTACGGCGGGACGCCCGGGGGCGGGGGCAGCACCTGGGTGCGGTCGTCGGCCCCGAACGGTCCGGGCCCGCCGGGGGCCACCGGCACGGTGCCGGGCACGGCGGTCGGCCGCGGGTCCGGCAGCAGCAGGGCGCCGACCGCCAGGGCCTCGTCCACCGCCGCCGGCGAGGCGTGCACGCCGACCCCGGCCGCGACCACCCGCAGGGCGCGGGCCAGCACGGTGGCGCTCGGCCGCTGTGCCGGGTCCTTGCGCAGGCAGCGCTCGATCACCGTCCAGAGCGGCTCGGGCATGGTGCTGGGCCGCTGCGGCTCCTGCGCCAGGTGGGCCTGGAGCACCGCCAGGGCGCTGTCGCCCTGGAACGGCTGGCGGCCGGTGACCAGCTCGTACAGCATGATCCCGGCGCCGTAGACGTCCACCGCGGAGGTCTGCGGGCGGCCCTCGGCGGACTCCGGCGCGACGTACGCGGGGGTGCCGACGAACTCGTGGGTGCGGGTGACGCCCGGGGAGTCGGCCAGCCGGGCGATGCCGAAGTCGGTGAGCAGCGGGTGCATCTGCTCGGTGCCCTGCACCCCGGTGGAGGCGAGCAGCACGTTGGCCGGCTTGAGGTCGCGGTGGACGATGCCGTCCGCGTGGCTGGCCGCCAGCGCGTCCGCGACCTGGGCCATCAGCAGGGAGCCGGCGATCGGGCTGAACGGGCCGTTGGCGCGCAGGTAGCGGGCCAGGTCGGGGCCCTCCACCAGGTCCATCACCAGCGCCAGCAGCTCGCCCTCGACGACCAGGTCGCGGACCCGGACGATGTTCGGGTGGCTCAGCCGCAGCAGCAGCGAACGCTCGCGCAGGAAGCGCATCACCACGTCCGGGTCGGCCGCCAGTTCCTCGCGCAGCACCTTGATGGCCACCTGCTGCCCGGGCTCGCTGCCCGGCACCTGGACGTCCTGGCGCACCAGACCGCGCCAGACCGTCCCGGTGGCACCCCGCCCCAGGGTCTCCTCAAGCAGATACTTGCTGCCGACTGGCCGCACCTGTCGCACTCCTCGCCGTGCCGCCCGCGGGGCGCTCCCCCGCCGGTGTGCGGTGAGCCTGCCGGGCCCGTGTTTGCGGCCACTCTAACGGTGTCCGTACGGGTTTTTGAGGTGACCGGCTGGCGGTCGGAGCAGGGTTGGGGGACATCCCCTAGGGAACCACCCGGAGGCGGCCGCCGGGCCCCTCGGCCGGGCGGGCGGAGCGACGGTTGACCTGACCCTCCGTCGCCTCCACCATGGCGATGATCGCAAGATCGTCAAATCCGGTACGGTGCGCGGACCGTCCGCGCCGGATGGCAGGATGGACACTCGCCACTCGTGTGGCCCAAGGGTCGCCGCGATCGCCCCGCGCGTGCGCGACGACACCGGGCAGCGGTACCAGGCATCACACCAGCAGAAGGGACCCGCGGGCGAGATGCAGATCCGGCTGACCGTCCTCCGACCGCGCAGCGGCCCGACCGCCGCCGGCTCCGCCATCCCCTACGTGGACGTGCTGGTCACCGCACCCGTCGGCACCGCGCTCGGCGCCATCGCGGGCGCACTCGCGGGCGCCGTCGGCGTGCGCGGGCCACGGGCCGCCACCCATGTGCACCTGTACGCCGGGGCGCACCGGGTGGACGAGCACACCCTCCTCGGCCACCCCCCGCTGCTCGACGGCGCCGTGCTCAGCCTCAACGAGCCCGACCCCACCGCCGACGACCCCGACGACACCCGCGCCGCGGCCGAACTTCGCGTGGTCGGCGGCCCGGACGCCGGCGGCGTGCACCGGCTGCACGGCCGGGAGATCCGGATCGGCCGCTCCGGCGAGGCCGACGTCCCGCTCGACGACCCGGACGTCTCCCGGCTGCACCTCGCCCTGCACCTCGGCGAGGACGGCCGGGCCACCGTCCGCGACCTCGGCTCCACCAACGGCACCACCCTGGACGGCCGGATCGTCCCGCCCCTGCCGCCCGAGGCCGCCGTCCCCCTGGAACACGGCGCGCTGCTGCGGATCGGCGAGTCCACCCTCCAGGTCCTCGAACCGCTCGGCGAGCCGGCCCGCGCCGCCCTGCCCGACGGCAACGGCCACCTCCAGCTCGCCGCCCCCGGCCCCGTCCGGCCCGCGCCGCCCGTCCTCGAACCGCCCACCGCCCCCGAGCCCGCCCCGGGCCGCGGCCGCGGCCTCCTCGCCCTGCTGCCCGGCCGCGCCGCCGAGCCGCCCGGCCAGGAGAGCGCCGAACGCCACCACACCGCCGTACGGCTGCGCCAGGCCGCCGCCCAGCGGGAGCGCTGGCCCGACCTCGCCACCGTGCTGCTCAACGCCGTCGGCCCCGGCCCCCGACTGTGGGAGCGCGGCCCCGGCCACCCCGACGCGCTCACCCTGCGGCTGGGCACCGCCGACCGCCCCGGCGGCGCCGGCACCACCCCCGGCACCATGCTGCCCGCCGTCCCCGTCACCCTCGACCTCCAGACCGCCGGCAGCCTCGGCCTCAGCGGCCCGCGCGAACGCCTGGACGCGCTCACCCGCGCCGTCGTCGCCCAGCTCGCCGCACTGCACCCGCCGACCGGACTGAGCCTCGTCGTGGTCGACGCCGACCCGGCCCGCAGCCCCGAGGACCGCGTCGACACCTGGGCCTGGGCGCTGTGGCTGCCCCACCTGCGCCCCGTCGACGGCCAGGACTGCCGCCTGCTGACCGGCTTCGACGACGACCAGGCCACCGCCCGGCTCACCGAGCTCACCGCCCGGCTCAGCGGCCCGACCGGCCCCGGCGGCCACCCCGCCACCGTGGTCGTGGTGGACGGCCGCCCGGCCACCGAGGCCGCCCGGCACGCGCTCGACCTGCTGCTGCGCCAGGGCCCGGCGGTCGGCATCTTCCCGGTCTGCCTCGCCGAACAGCCCGAACTGCTCCCCCGCGGCCTCGGCGCCACCGCCCTGATCACCGGCGAGGTCGGCACCCAGCTCTCCCTGGACCGCCCGGTCGCCCGCGGCCGGGAAACCCTGCACGAGGTCTCGCTGGACGCCGTCTCCGACGCCTGGGCCGAACGGCTGGCCCGCCTCCTCGCCCCGCTGCGCGAAGCCGCCCCGGTCTCCCGCGGCCCGCTGCCGGACGCGCTGCGGCTGCTCGACCTGCTCCAGCTCGACACCGTCACCCCGGCCAAGCTCTCCGCCCGCTGGGCCGCCCACGCCGGCGGCATCGGCGCCGCCACCGCCCTGCTCGGCACCACCCGGGACGAGCTGTGCACCCTCGACCTGGCCGACCCCGAACTCACCCTGCCCTCCCCCGACCCGGGCGGCCCCCACCTGCTGATCGGCGGCGCCCGCGGCTCCGGCAAGACGGAGCTGCTGCGCACCCTGGTCGCCTCGCTCGCCGTCTCCGAGCGGCCCGAGCGCCTCGCCGTCACCCTCATCGAGGGCCGGGCCACCGGCGACGGCCAGGACGGACTGGACGGCTGCACCGAGCTGCCGCACGTCACCGGCCGGGTGAACGCCGTCGCCGACCCGCGCGCCGCACTCCTCGCCGCCGAGGCGCTGGAGGACGAACTCGCCCTGCGGGAGCGGCTGTTCGACGGGCTGGACTTCGCCTCCTGGCACGCCGCCCGGATCTTGGACGGGCACATCCTGGACGGACACGGCCTGGACGGGCAGCGGCTGGACGACCACGGCGCGACCTCCGTACCGGTCCCCGCCACCGTCGGCGCCGGCACCACCTCCACCGCGGCGCGGATCATCCAGCCGCGCAGCGCCGAGGACTCCCGGCCGTCCGCCGCCCCCACGGGCCCCGTCCCGGCCCGGCTGGTCGTCGTCGTCGACGACTACGACGCCCTGCTCTCCCCCACCTCCCCGGTCGGCCGCCCGCTGGCCCGCGCGCTCGCCGCCGTCGCCCGGCGCGGCGGCCCGCTCGGCATCCACCTCGCCGTCGCCACCGGCCGCCCCGAGGAGAGCGCCGGCACCGAGGTCGACGAGGCCGCCCTGCTGCGGATCGCCCTGCGCACCGAGGACCCGGCCGACTCCGACCTGCTGATCCACCTCGGCGACGCGGCCGCCCTCCCCGAGGACACCCCCGGCCGCGGCTACCTGCGCCGCCCGGACGGCGGCGTCACCGCCTTCCAGACCGCCCGCATCAGCGGCCGCATCCCGCGCACCGCCACCCTGCGCCCCACCGTGGTCGCGATAGACCCCCTCCAGCTGGGCGCACCGCCCGCCCGCCGCCCGGTCCGCGAACTCGGCAACGGCCCCACCGACCTCGCCCTCCTCGCCAGCGCCCTCCAGCGCGCTGCCTCCCGCTAGGGTCCGCACGCGGGGCTTCGGCGCCACCTGCGCAGGAAGTCGACCGGACCGACTTCCTGTGCAGAGAACAAGAGGCGTTTCGCTCCGCTGTGGGAATGCGAGCACGGAGAACACGAAGCCCGCCTTCGAGATGATCTCGAAGGCGGGCCCCAGCACCGGAACCGTCGCGGTCAGGCGGTCAGACGCACTTGATGTCGCGGTTGGCCACGGCCATGCCGACGACCTTGCCGCCGTCCACGGTGAACTCGTACTTCCAGCCCTGCTGTCCCTCGACCGGCAGCTCGTACTTGCCGCTCTTGGCCAGCTGGAGGCCCTTGGCGCCGTACGCCTGCTGGAGGGCGTCCAGGGTGGAGCCGGCACCGATGCCCTCGGCGGTCCTGGCCTCGGCCGGGGCGACCAGTTCGCGCAGGCCGGTGGCGGCGAAGGAGACCCGGCCGGTGGCCAGGAAGGCCTTGTCCTTGGCCTCGCGGGCCACCCACATGTCCGCGATGGACTTGGTGGCGTCGGCCATCAGCTTGGCGGTGGCGGCCGAGTCCTTGGCCGCGGCGGCCGAACCGGCGGCGGCCGCGGCGGCATCCTTCGCGGAGGCCCCTGGCGGCAGCGTGCCCGCCGGGGCGGGGGCCTTGCCCTGGGCCGCGTCCGCCTGGGCATTGAGGTCCTTGTAGCGGGCCTCGGTGGCCGCCTCGGCGTCCATCCGGGTCTTGTCCGGTGCCGGGCCGCCCTTGTAGACGAAGTCGGTGCAGCCGTCGAGCAGCGAGACCGGCGCCGCCTCCAGCGCACCGGTGGCCAGCCCGGCGTCCTTCGCCGTCCCCGGCTTGAGGCCGCGGTAGCCGGCCGCCGAGAAGGCCTCCGGCGCCTTGGACGTCGGCGCCGCCGAGGCCGTGGCGGTGGAGTCGGCCTTCGCCGTGTCCTTCTTGTCGTCGTTGCCGCAGGCCGCCGCTCCGGCGACCAGCAGCACCACCGAGACGGCCGCGCCCACTGCGCGGATCGGTCCCCGGTTCTTCCCCATGTCGATTCCCCCAAAGTTCGTTCGGGAGCACCGTATCGAACGTGCGTCCACGATCCGTAACCGGTTTTCGGGGCGGTGGCGGGAACGCGGAAGGGCCCGCGTCCGAAGACGCGGGCCCTTCCGTACAGCCGTCCTGCAGCTGTCCGTCAGCGCATCGAACCGGTGCGCAGCAGGGTGCGGATGACGCGCATCGCGACCGAGAGGCTGGACAGCTCGTAGTTGTCCGAACCCCTTATGTCGTCGAGGGTGGCCTTGGCGCGGTTCAGCAGGGTGGAGTTGAGGTCCGCCCAGGCGGTGTAGCGCTCCTCGGGGGTGGCGCCCTCGGGGCCGCAGGCCAGGATGTCGGCGGTCAGCGCCGCGTGCGCCGCGAAGAGGTCCTCGCGGATCGCGGCCCGGGCCATCGACGACCAGCGGTCGGTGCGGGGCAGGTCGATGATGCGGTCGAGCAGGTGCGAGATCTGCAGGCGGTCGCCCAGGTCGTAGTACAGCTCGGCGACCTCGGCGACGTCCTTGCCGGAGCGGTCCGCGACCTCGGTGATGTCCAGGGTCGGGAAGACCGAGGACAGCCCGGCGATCCGGGTGGCCAGCGCGTCCGGCACGCCCGCGGCGGCGAGCTCGCCCTGGATCTTCTCGAACCAGGTCAGGTCCTCGCCGCGGAGCGGCTTGGGCAGCGAGCCCCAGACCTGGTTGATCCGGTCGTGGAAGAACTCGATGGTGCCGGCGATGTCGAGCGGCTGGCGGCGGTTGTTGAGCATCCACCGGGTGGCGCGCTCGACCAGGCGCCGCGAGTGCAGCCGCATCTTGGTCTGGATCCGGGCCGGGACCTTGTTGTCCAGGCCCTCGATCTCGGCCCAGATCTCCTCCAGGCCGAAGACGGCCCGCGCGGCGGTGTGCGTCCGGGCGATCTCCTCGTAGGTCGCGCCGGTCTCCTCCTTCAGGCGGAAGGCGAAGGTGCAGCCACCGCGGTTGATCGTGTCGTTGACGATCAGCGTGGTGATGATCTCGCGGCGCAGCGCGTGGTTGTCGATCGCGTCGGCGAACTTCGCGCGCAGCGCGCTCGGGAAGTACTCGTGCAGCGCGGTGCGGAAGTACGGGTCGTCCGGCAGGTCGGTGGCGAGCAGCTCGTCGGCCAGGATGATCTTGGTGTAGGCGAGCAGCACCGACATCTCGGGCTGGGAGAGCCCGCGGCCGTTCTGCTGGCGCTCGCGGATCTGGCGCTCGACGGGCAGGAACTCCAGCCCGCGGTCGAGCCGGCCGGCCGCCTCGAAGCGGTTGATCATCCGGGCGTGGACGTTGACCATGCTGTGCGCCTGGGCGACGGCGTTGGCCAGCACGACGTTCTGCGCGTAGTTGTTGCGCAGCACCAGGTGGCCGACCTCGTCGGTCATCTCGGCGAGCAGGACGTTGCGCTGCTTGACCGTCATGTCGCCCTCGGCGACGACCTGGTTGAGCAGGATCTTGATGTTGACCTCGTGGTCCGAGGTGTCCACACCGGCCGAGTTGTCGATGGCGTCGGTGTTGATCCAGCCGCCGGCCGCCTCGGGGCCGCCGGTGGCCGCGTACTCGATGCGGCCGAGCTGGGTGCAGCCGAGGTTGCCGCCCTCGCCGATGACCCGGGCCCGGACCTGCTCGCCGTTGACCCGGATGGCGTCGTTGGCCTTGTCCCCGACCTCGGCGTTGGTCTCGGTGGAGGCCTTGACGTAGGTGCCGATGCCGCCGTTCCAGAACAGGTCGACCGGCGCCTGGAGGATGGCCTTCATCAGCTCGGCCGGGGTGAGGCGGGTCTCCTGGATGCCCAGCGCGGCCCGGACCTGCGCGCTGACCTGGATCGACTTGGCGCTGCGCGGGAACACGCCGCCGCCGGTCGAGATCAGCGACTTGTCGTAGTCGTCCCAGGAGCTGCGCGGCAGGTCGAACAGGCGGCGGCGCTCGGCGTACGAGACGGCCGCGTCCGGGTTCGGGTCCAGGAAGATGTGGCGGTGGTCGAAGGCCGCCATCAGCCGGATGTGCTCGCTGAGCAGCATGCCGTTGCCGAAGACGTCGCCGGACATGTCGCCGATGCCGACGACCGTGAAGTCCTCGGACTGGGTGTCGTGGCCCAGCTCGCGGAAGTTGCGCTTGACCGACTCCCAGGCGCCGCGGGCGGTGATGCCCATGCCCTTGTGGTCGTAGCCGGCCGAGCCACCGGAGGCGAAGGCGTCGCCCAGCCAGAAGCCGTACGACTCCGCGACGCCGTTGGCGATGTCGGAGAAGGTCGCGGTGCCCTTGTCGGCGGCGACGACCAGGTAGGTGTCGTCCTCGTCGTGGCGGACCACGTCGGCCGGGTGGACGACCTCGCCGGCCACCAGGTTGTCGGTGATGTCGAGCAGCGCCGAGATGAAGGTCTTGTACGAGGAGACGCCCTCGGCCAGCCAGGCGTCGCGGTCCACCGAGGGGTCCGGCAGCTGCTTGGCGACGAAGCCGCCCTTGGCGCCGACCGGGACGATGACGGTGTTCTTGACCATCTGGGCCTTGACCAGGCCGAGGATCTCGGTGCGGAAGTCCTCGCGCCGGTCGGACCAGCGCAGACCGCCGCGGGCGACCTTGCCGAAGCGCAGGTGCACGCCCTCGACCTGCGGCGAGTACACCCAGATCTCGAACGCCGGGCGCGGGGCCGGGAGGTCCGGGATGGCCTGCGGGTCGAACTTCATCGACACGTAGGAGTGCCACGCGCCGGAGCCGTCGTGCTGGAAGAAGTTGGTCCGCAGGGTGGCCTTGATGAGGTGCAGGAAGGAGCGCAGGATGCGGTCCTCGTCCAGCGACACGACCTCGTCGAGCGCGCCGGACAGCTCCTCCAGGATGCCCTCGGTCAGCTCCAGGGCGCCGGAGCGGTGGCTGGGGCTGAGCCGGGCCTCGAAGAGGTTGACCAGCAGGCGGGTGGTGTGGGTGTTGTTGCGGAGCGCGTCCTCCATGTAGTCCTGGGAGAACGTGGAGCCCGCCTGGCGCAGGTACTTGGCGTAGGCGCGCAGCACCATCGCCTGGCGCCAGTTCAGCCCGGCGGTGAGGACCAGCTCGTTGAAGCCGTCGTTCTCGGCCTTGCCGGTCCAGGTCGCGGCGAAGGTGTCCTGGAAGCGCTCGCGGGCCTCGTCGGTGAGCTCGGTGGCCTCGCGCAGCTTGAGGCCGAAGTCGTACACCCACGCGGTGGTGCCGTCGGAGCGGCGCAGCGCGTACGGGTGCTCGTCCAGGACCTCGACGCCCAGGCGCTGGAGCACGGGCAGGACCTCGCTGAGCGAGATCGGGCCGCCGACCCGGTAGATCTTGAAGCGGCGCTCGTCGTCGCCCGCGCCGACCGGCTGGTACAGGTTGAGGCGGAAGTCGCCCTCGCCGTGCAGCGCCTCGATCTGCTTGATGTCCGAGACGGCGGTGCGCGGCGGGAAGTCGGCGCGGTAGCCGTCGGGGAACGCGTTGGCGTACTTGTGGCCGAGCTCGGCGGCCTTCTCCTCGCCCAGCTCGGTGTGCAGCTGGTCGTGGAAGCCGTCCATCCAGAACCGGGCGGCCTCGGCCAGGCGGTTCTCGATCCGCTCGATGTCGGAGTCGGTGAGCCGGGGCAGCTCGGTGCCCGGGGCGACCCGGACGACGAAGTGCAGGCGGGTCAGCACCGACTCGGTGGCGTACACCGTGTAGTCGATGGTGGCACCGTTCAGCTCTTCCTTGAGGATGTCGGTGAGCAGCAGCCGGATGCGCGTGGTGTAGCGGTCGCGCGGGAGGTAGATGAAGGCGGAGAAGTAGCGCCCGTACTCGTCCTGGCGCAGGAAGAGCCGCAGCTTACGGCGCTCCTGGAGGTAGAGCACGCTGGTGGCGATGGAGAGCAGCTCGGCGGCCGAGGTCTGGAAGATCTCGTCGCGCGGGAAGGTCTCCATGATCTGGAGCAGGTCGCGGCCGTCGTGGCTCTCGCTGGAGAAGCCGGAGCCGTCCAGCACCTCCTGGACCTTGCGGCGCACGACCGGGATGCGGGTGACCGACTCGGTGTAGGCGGCGGAGGAGAACAGGCCGAGGAAGCGGCGCTCGCCGGTGGGCTCGCCGGCGGCGTTGAACTTCTTCACGCCGACGTAGTCGAGGTAGGCCGGGCGGTGCACGGTGGAGCGGCTGTTGGCCTTGGTCAGGACGAGCAGCTTCTTCTCGTGGGCCTTGGCGCGGACCGGGGCGGAGAGCCGGCCGAAGGCCTCGGAGACCGAGTGGTGGCGGTCGTCGTGGCTGTGCGGGTCGGAGCGCAGGATGCCCAGGCCCGTCCCGGCGACGGCCTTGAGGACCTCCTCGCCCTCGTGCTCGACCAGGTCGTACTCGCGGTAGCCGAGGAAGGTGAAGTGGTCGTCGGCGAGCCAGCGCATCAGCTCCCAGGCCTCGCCGACCTCCTGCTCGGGCAGCTCGGCCGGGGGCTCCTCGGCCAGCTCGTCGGCCAGGCGCAGCGCGCTGTCGCGCATCTTGCCCCAGTCCTCGACGACCTCGCGGACGTCGCCGAGCACGCGGCGCAGGTTGGTCTCGATGGTGCGCAGATCGTCGCGGTCGGTCTCGCGGTCGATCTCGATGTGCATCCACGACTCGACGGTCGCGTCGGCGGGCCACTCGGTGCCGGCGGCCTGGCTGCGGGAGCAGGCGTCGACGTCCAGGATCTCCAGCAGCTTGCCGGTGATGTCACGGCGGACGAGCAGCTGGGGGTGGACGACGAGGTGGATCGCGCGGTCCTGGCGGGAGAGCTCGTTGGTGACCGAGTCGACCAGGAAGGGCATGTCGTCGGTGACGACCTCGACCACGGTGTGGCCGCAGGACCAGCCGTTCTCCTCGACCGAGGGGGTGTGGACCCGCACCTCGGCGGTGCCCTGGGGGCGCTTGAGCCCCAGGCGGTAGTGGGAGGCGGCCGCGCCGTACACGTCGACCGGGTCGAGGTCGACCAGGTCCTCGGGCGCGGTGTGGAGGTAGTAGTGGTGCAGGTACGCGGTCAGAGCACCGTTGCTCAGACCCTCCCCCGGCGCCGCTCCCCCCACCTGGCTGTTCTCAGCGGCTGCGGCTGCCTTCTTGAGCAGTTCGGCCTTGGCTGCGTCCAGCTTGGTCTGCATGACTTCTTGGCTCCTGTCGCGCGCCGTTGCGTGACTCGGTGGTGTGTGGGTGTACACCGACGGGTCGCTCGCAATCCTGCCGCACCGTCCGACTGAAAGGGGCTCATGGCACGCATGAAACGCCCTCCCAGCGGGTAGGACGACACGTTCGTCCTGCAAGCCACCCGACGACGCCAGCCAGCCTAACCGGATCAATCGAAGGTGCACAGGGACAGGGAGGCGCAAACCCACAGGATGTCGGGTCCGTCCTGGACACCATGTCCAAACCGGAGCGTCGTGTTCGCTTTCAGCCCATATGCGGGTAACCGTGCCGGGTGGGCGGCACGAAGGTCTCCTTGATCGCCCGCGCCGAGGTCCAGCGCAGCAGGTTCTGCGCGGCGCCCGCCTTGTCGTTGGTCCCGGAGGCCCGGGAGCCGCCGAAGGGCTGCTGGCCGACCACGGCGCCGGTGGGCTTGTCGTTGATGTAGAAGTTCCCGGCGGTGAAGCGCAGCTCCTCCACGGCCTGGGCGATGGCGTACCGGTCCTGGGCGATCACCGCGCCGGTGAGGCCGTACGGGGCACCCGCGTCGACCCGGCGGAGCACGTCGTCCCAGCGGGAGTCCTCGTAGACGTGGACCGCCAGGATCGGCCCGAAGTACTCGGTGCGGAAGATCTCGCCCCGGTGGTCCGAGGAGACCAGCACGGTCGGCCGGACGAACCAGCCGATCGCGTCGTCGTACTGGCCGCCGGCCACCAGTTCGACGGTCGGGTCGGCCTTCGCCCGCTCGATCGCGGTGCGGTTCCGCTCGAAGGCGCGCTTGTCGATCAGGGCGCCCATGAAGTTCGACAGGTCGGTGACGTCGCCCACCGTCAGGGCGTCCACCTCGGCCAGGAAGTCGTCCTTGATCGTGAGCCAGAGGCTGCGCGGCACGTAGGCGCGGGAGAGCGCCGAGCACTTCTGGCCCTGGTACTCGAAGGCGCCGCGGACCATCGCGGTCCGCAGGATGTCCGGGTCGGCCGAGCGGTGGGCCAGCAGGAAGTCCTTGCCGCCGGTCTCGCCGACGATCCTCGGGTACGTGCGGTAGCCGCCGATGTTCGCGCCGATGCTCTGCCAGAGCGACTGGAAGGTGGCGGTCGAGCCGGTGAAGTGCAGCCCGGCGAACGCCGGGTCGGCGAGCACCACCGGGGAGACCTGGAGGCCGTCGCCGGTGACCAGGTTGATCACCCCGGGCGGCAGGCCGGCCGCCTCCAGCAGCCGCATCAGGTGGTACGCGGCCAGGGTCTGGGTCGGCGCGGGCTTCCAGACCACGGTGTTGCCCATCAGCGCGGGGGCGGTGGGCAGGTTCCCGGCGATCGCGGTGAAGTTGAACGGGGTGACCGCGTAGACGAAACCTTCCAGCGGGCGGTGGTCGACCCGGTTCCACACCCCCGGGGAGGAGACCGGCTGCTCCGCCAGGACCTGCCGGGCGAACCCGACGTTGAACCGCCAGAAGTCGATCAGCTCGCAGGCGGAGTCGATCTCGGCCTGCTGCACGGTCTTGGACTGGCCGAGCATGGTCGCCGCGTTGAGCGTGTCCCGCCACGGCCCGGCCAGCAGGTCGGCGGCCCGCAGGAAGACCGCGGCCCGGTCGTCGAAGGAGAGCGAGCGCCACTGCCGCCCGGCCGCCAGCGCCGCGTCCACCGCCGCCCGGGCGTCCTCCCGGGTGGCGTTGCCGAGCACGCCCAGCTTGGCGGCGTGGTGGTGCGGCTGGACGACCTCGATCCGCTCGCCGCCGCCGAACCGCTGTTCACCGCCGATGGTCATCGGCAGCGGGACCTGCTCGGCCGCCAGCTCGTCCAGCCGCCGGACCAGCCGGTCCCGCTCCGGGCTGCCGGGCGCGTACGTCCGCACCGGCTCGTTGACCGGGGTCGGCACCTCGGTGACTGCGTCGATGGGCATGGCGGCTCCGTCCTGGCGGCTGGGGTTCGACTCCAGCCTGACCAGGGCGGGACGGTTCCGCCCGTCCAGACACGCCAACGGCGGACGTGGCGCCCGCCACGTCCGCCGTCCCGGCGGGTCCGCTCGGCCCGTCGGCCCGACCGTCCCGGCTCAGCCGGTCAGCCGGCCCGCCAGCTCGACCGCCTCAGCCAGGCTGTCCACCACCGGGACGCCGACCGGCTCCAGCTTCTCCCGGGTGTGCGAGCCCCCGGTGTACAGCACCGCGCGGGCCCCCGCGTGCAGCGCCGCCAGGGCGTCGTCCGCGGCGTCGCCGATCAGCACCGTACGGGCCGGGTCGACCCGCTCGCCGAGCTCGGCCAGGTGCCTGGTCAGCTGCTGCGCCTTCTGGCCGCCGGAGGGGCCGCTGCGGCCGTCCACCCGCAGGAAGCTGCCGGTCAGGCCGAAGCCGTCGACCAGCGGGACGAGCTTCTCGTGCTCGTACATCGACAGCAGGGACTGGCTGTGCCCGGCCGCCTGCCAGCCCGCCAGCAGCTCGGGCACGCCCTCGGTCAGGCCGCAGGCCCGGCTGAGCTCGACGTAGCGGTCGTGGAAGGCGTCGTCCAGTCGCAGCCACTCCTCCGTGGAGGGCATCCGACCGAGCAGCCGCTCGTAGAACCGGGGGATCGGGATCTCGTACTGCTCGCGGTACTGCTGCAGGGTCATCGGCCCGACGCCGATGGTCGCGAACGCGGCGTTGCTCGCGCCGAGGACGGCGTCCATGTCGTGGAAGAGCGTGCCGTTCCAGTCCCAAACGATGTGAGTGCGCACGGGATCAAACGGTAACCCGAACGGCCGACACGCCGGTAGGAGCGGGGTCACCCCCGCAACGGTCGTACGCCGGGCGCTCCTACGCCGGGGCGGGCCTACGCCAGCAGGGCGGGGATCTCCTGGGTCGCGTACCAGAGCAGGTCGTGGTCCTCGGCGCCGTCCACGGTGAACTGGGCGTCCTGGTCGCCCGCGTCGGCCGCGGCCACCGCCGCCACCGCGGCGGCGACGTCCTCGACCACCTCGTCGTCGGCCACGTCCGCGTGCACCGAGGCGGCCTTCGCCAGCTTCACCGGGCCGGCCAGCACCACCCGGCCGAGCGAGGCCTGGTCCTGGTACTCGTCACCGGGGAACGGCCGCACCGCCGAGTCGGCCACGTCCAGCGCCACCACGACGCGCCGGCGCGGGGAGTCCGGGTCGGCCGCCAGCAGCCGCAGCGAGGACTGCGCGGCCCGGTTGAGCGCCGCGTACTCCAGCTCCTCCAGGTCGTCGCTGACGTACCACTCGCGCAGCGCGGGCGTCACGGCGTACGCCGCGGACTGGTCCAGGGCACCGCCCTCGTGCGCCGCCGCCAGGCCGGTCAGGGTGGTGGGCACGTACACGCGCATCGGTGGCACTCTCCGGTTTCCGCGAAGCTACTCCAGCGCCCCAAGAATAAGCTCAGCCGCGCCGGGCGTGATCACCTGAGCCCTCGCACCGGTGCCCGGGACTACCGCGCCGCCCCGAGCGCCTCCCGGGCGCTGCGCAGGCCGCTCTCCAGCACCGCGCCGCGGCGGGCCGGGTCCATCAGGTTCGGGCCCATCACCGCCAGGTCGGCCGGGGTCGGCGCGAGCAGCCGCACCCGGACGCCCTCGGCCCGCAGCAGCGCGGCCTCGCGCAGCAGCTGCCGGGTCACCGCGCGGCGGTAGCGGCTGACCAGCTGGGCCAGCACCCCGCGCGGGCGGTCCCGGGCCCGCCACTCGCGCAGGGCGGCCACCGTGCCGCCCTCGGAGCGCTCCGACCGCGGGCCGAGCCGCAGGGCCATCGGGGCGAGCACGTACACCTCGTCCAGGCCGCGGCCGAGCAGCAGGTCGGCGTTGGTGGCCGACCAGCAGCCGCCGTCGACGTAGGCCGAGCCGTCCAGGCGCACCGGCGCGAACCAGCCGGGGATCGCACAGGAGGCCATCACGGCCCCGGCCACCGGGACGTCGGGGGCGTCCGGGTCGCCGAAGACCACCCGGTGGCCGCTGCGGTAGTCCACCGCGGCCACCCGCAGCGGGGCCGCGGCGGCGCTGGGCGGGACGGCGTCCGCGGCCTCGGCCTCCACCATCGCTCCCGCCTCTCCCGTCGCGCCCACCGGGAGCGGCCAGCCGCCCGGGCCGAGCAGCCCGCGCACCAGCTCGCCGACCGGGGCCAGCGAGCCGCGGCCGTGCGGCGCCACCGCCGAGACCATGGTCAGCAGCGGGTACTCGCGCGGGTGCCGGACGGCGTCCCGCAGCAGGCCGGGCGAGCCGATCCCGGCCCGCGGCCGGGGCGGCAGCGCACCGCCCACCGCGGTGTCGTAGTCGAAGGCCACCCCGGCCAACGGGCCCTCGGTGATCGGCAGGCCGCGCTGGTGGTCGCGCAGCTGCTCGGGGCGCACGCCCCCGGCCAGCATCGCGGCCAGGATGGCGCCGGCCGAGGTGCCGAGCAGCACGTCCGCCTCGCCCGGCCGGTGCCCGACGGCCTCCTCGACGGCGCAGAGCGCGCCGACCGTCCAGGCCGCGCCGAGCATCCCGCCGCCGCCCAGCACCAGGCCGCGCCGGGGGGTGCCCCCGGCGTCGGCGGGCGTGTCCGGCCCCGTCACCGCCCTTGTGGTCGTCCCGGCTGTCGTCATCCCGGCCGCCCGTCGTCGTCGGGTTCGGGTCAGGCTCCGATGGTGCGCGCGGACGCGCGGGCGGCGCAACGGGAGCCCGCCGCGGGACCACCCGGTCCGCCGTACCCGGGCGTCCCCTTTCGGGCCGTACGGTCCGTCCCCGCACGTCAACCGGGTGCCGCCGACACGGCCGCCGGGCCCGTCGCCGCACTGGTCGACTCACCCGGATAGGTGAACTTCGCACCGGCCCGAGGGACGGCCGCAAACCCGTTGCCGCCCGGTGATCACCACCGCCAGCCTGGACCCGTCCGTACCCGCACCACCCTTGTTCGGAGCCACCGTGACCGTCAGCCCCCGCACCTGCCCGAGCGCCCGGCCCACCGCCGCGCCGACCGCCCACCGGCGCGTCCGCCCGACCGAGCACCCGACCGCCCGACCGCACCACCGGGCCCGTACACCCGACGGCGGCTGCGACCCGACCGGGCGCCGCCCCCGCCACCCGCGCGCCGCCTGCGCCACCCCCGGATCCGCACCCGGATCCGCACCCGGCCCCGCCCGGCACGACGCCGGGGCGCTCGCCGCCCGCTTCGCCCACCAGCTGGTCGAGGTGCTCACCGGCGCCCGGCCCTCGGGCCAGCTGATGCGGCACACCAGCCTGGACGGCTACGGGCAGCTCGCCTCACTGGTCCGGGCCGGTGCGCTGCGCCGCGGCGGCCCGGCCGACCGGCCCCGGCTCGGCCCGGTGCACGACCGGTCGCCCTCCCCGGACGCCGTCGAGGCCTGCGTCCGGGTCGACCTCGGCCGGCGGCACCACATGGTGGCCTTCCGGCTGGAGCAGCGCGGCCCGGCCGGCCAGTGGCAGTGCACCGCCGTGGAGGCCCGGTGACGACCACGGCCCGGAACACGCCCCGAGGGATGCCCCAGGGGACGGCGCAGGGCGCCGCCCCGGTACGGGAGCGGCGCCCTGCGCGGCGTCCTGCGGCCGGCGGCTCAGGCCTTGCGGCGGCGGCCCTTGGCGGACTTGGCGGCCTTGCGGCGCTCGGCGCGGGTCAGCCCGTCGCCCTCGTCCTCCGGCAGGCCGTCCTCGAAGTCGCCCTCGATGACACCGCCGCCGACCTCGTCCGAGGGGGCCGTGTAGTGCAGCCGCTGCGGCTTCGGGGCCTCCAGGCCCTTGGCCTTGATCTCCGGGCGGGCGGCGTCCTTCTCCAGCTTGTCGAGCAGCACCTCGGCGTCCGCCACCGGCACCTCCTCGACCTGCTGCTCGACCTGGACCTCCAGGTTGAACAGGTAGGCGACGGACTCCTCCTTGATGCCCTCCATCATCGCGGTGAACATGTCGAAGCCCTCGCGCTGGTACTCGACCAGCGGGTCGCGCTGCGCCATGGCCCGCAGGCCGATGCCCTCCTGGAGGTAGTCCATCTCGTAGAGGTGCTCGCGCCAGCGGCGGTCCAGCACCGACAGCACGACGCGGCGCTCCAGCTCGCGCAGGATCTCCTCGCCGAGCTGGTCCTCGCGGGCGCCGTACTGCGCCTGGACGTCCTCCTGGACGACCTTGATCAGGAAGTCCGGGGTCAGGCCGGCCGGACCGCCGACCTCCTCCTCCAGCTCCGCGAGGTCCAGGGTGATCGGGTAGAGCTGCTTGAACGCGGTCCAGAGCTTGTCGAGGTCCCAGTCGTCCTCGAAGCCCTCGCCGGTGGCCGCCTTGACGTAGGCCTCGACGGTGTCGTCCATGAAGTGGCCGACCTGCTCCTGGAGGTCCTCGCCCTCCAGGACGCGGCGGCGCTCGCCGTAGATGACCTCGCGCTGGCGGTTGAGCACCTCGTCGTACTTGAGGACGTTCTTGCGGATCTCGAAGTTCTGCTGCTCGACCTGGGTCTGCGCGGAGGCGATCGCGCGGGTGACCATCTTGGACTCGATCGGCACGTCCTCGGGCACGTTGGCCATCGAGAGCACGCGCTCGACCATGCCGGCCTTGAACAGGCGCATCAGGTCGTCGCCCAGCGACAGGTAGAAGCGGGACTCGCCCGGGTCGCCCTGACGGCCGGAGCGGCCGCGCAGCTGGTTGTCGATCCGGCGGGACTCGTGCCGCTCGGTGCCGAGGACGTAGAGGCCGCCGGCCTCCTTGACCTCCTCCTGCTCGGCCTTGACCGAGGCCTTGGCCTTCTCCAGCGCGGCCGGGAACTCGGCCTCGTACTCCTCCGGGTTGTCGCCCGCGGAGAGCCCGCGCTGGGCCAGCTCGGCCGCCGCCAGGTGGTCCGGGTTGCCGCCGAGCATGATGTCGGTGCCACGGCCGGCCATGTTGGTGGCGACGGTGACGGCGCCCTTGCGGCCGGCCTGGGCGACGATCTGCGCCTCGCGCTCGTGGTGCTTGGCGTTCAGCACCTCGTGCGGGATGCCGCGCTTGCGCAGCTCCTGCGACAGGTACTCGGACTTCTCGACCGACACGGTGCCGACCAGCACCGGCTGGCCCTTCTCGTGCTTCTCGGCGATGTCCTCGACCACGGCGGCGAACTTGGCCGGCTCCGACTTGTAGATCAGGTCGGGCTGGTCGATGCGCAGCGGCGTCTTGTTGGTCGGGATCGGCACCACGCCGAGCTTGTAGATCTGGTGGAACTCGGCGGCCTCGGTGGTGCCGGTACCGGTCATGCCGGAGAGCTTGTCGTACAGGCGGAAGAAGTTCTGCAGGGTGATGGTGGCCAGGGTCTGGTTCTCGTTCTGGACCTCCACCCCCTCCTTGGCCTCGATCGCCTGGTGCATGCCCTCGTTGTAGCGGCGCCCGGCCAGGATGCGGCCGGTGTGCTCGTCGACGATCATGACTTCGCCGTTCATGACGACGTAGTCCTTGTCCTTCTTGTACAGCTCCTTGGCCTTGATGGCGTTGTTCAGGAAGCCGACCAGAGGGGTGTTCACCGACTCGTAGAGGTTGTCGATGCCCAGGTAGTCCTCGACCCGGGTGACGCCCTCCTCCAGGACGCCGACGGTGCGCTTCTTCTCGTCGACCTCGTAGTCGCGGTCGATCTTGAGGCGCAGCACCAGCTTGGCGAAGTCGGCGTACCACTTGGTCGCCTGGTCCGCCGGGCCGGAGATGATCAGCGGGGTGCGGGCCTCGTCGATGAGGATCGAGTCGACCTCGTCGACCACCGCGAAGTTGTGGCCGCGCTGGACGAGTTCGTCCTTCGACCAGGCCATGTTGTCGCGCAGGTAGTCGAAGCCGAACTCGTTGTTCGTGCCGTACGTGATGTCCATCGCGTACTGGCGCTTGCGCTCGGCGGGCGTCATGTTCGCCAGGATCACGCCGACCTCGAGACCGAGGAAGCGGTGCACCCGGCCCATCCACTCCGAGTCGCGCTCGGCGAGGTAGTCGTTGACGGTGATCAGGTGAACGCCCTTGCCCGTCAGCGCGTTCAGGTACGTGGGCAGGGTGCCGACGAGGGTCTTGCCCTCACCGGTGCGCATCTCGGCGACGTAGCCGAGGTGCAGCGCCGCGCCGCCCATGATCTGGACGTCGTAGTGCCGCTGGCCGAGGACGCGCTTGGCCGCCTCGCGGACGGTGGCGAACGCCTCGGGGAGGATGTCGTCCAGCGTCTCGCCGTCGACGATCCGCTGCTTGTACTCGTCGGTCAGCGCGCGCAGCTCGGCGTCGGTGAGGTTGACGAAGTCCTCTTCGATGGAGTTGACCTGGGCAGCAATCCGCTGCAGCTTGCGAAGGATCTTGCCTTCGCCGGCGCGCAGGATCTTGTCGAAGACGGACACTTGAGCGGGCTCCTTGCCTGTATTGGCACTGGACGACTGCACGGGGGGTCCACCCCACCGCACGGGCCATCGTATGCGAGGAGTCCAATGCGCCGGGAGGTGCGTCAGCACGGTATTCCCGTGTCACCCGCCCGTGCACATGGACCGATAGCACCGTCCACCGGGACAAAAGGGTCGACGGGCCGGGGAGTTGGCCCGGAATTCGGATGCCCGCATTCCTCCTGCGGAGAAATAATCCGCCCATGGAACAGCCCCGGAGCGAACTCGTCACCCTCACCACCGACCGCCTGGTCCTGCGGGCCCCGCAGGAGTCCGACATCGACGCGATCTTCGCGGCCTGCCAGGACGCCGAGATCCAGCGCTGGACGGTCGTCCCGGTGCCCTACCGCCGCAAGGACGCCGAGTTCTTCGTCCACACACTGGCATCCGAGGGCGTGGCCAAGGACTCCGAGTTCATCTGGTGCGTGGTCGAGCGCGGGACGGGCCGGCTGGTCGGCGCCCAGGCGGTCACCCGCAAGGCGGACGACCCGGCCGCCGCCTCGGTCGGCTGGTGGACGGTGCAGGAGCAGCGCGGTCGCGGCTACACCGTCGAGGCGGCCCGCGCGGTCGCCCGCTGGGCGCTGACCGACCTCGGGCTGCGCCGCCTCCAGTGGCTCGCCTACGTCGGCAACGACGGCTCGCGCGCGGTCGCCGAGCGGGTCGGCTACCGCTACGAGGGCACCCTGCGCTCGTACGCCGACCAGCGCGGCGTCTTCCGGGACGCCTGGGTCGCCTCGCTGCTCCCCGCCGACCTGGACCGACGGACCGGGCCCGACCAGGACTGACCGCAGGATCGGGCCACGGGACCGGCGCCCGACCCGGCGCCCGGCCCGCTGTCGGTGCCCCCGGCTACGCTCCCCGGCATGACCGCTGCCGCCGCCGGGCCCGCGCCCGTCACCGTCCTGGGCGCCGACGACGCCCGCCGGATCGCCCTGCGCGCCCAGGGCCTGCTGGGCGCGCCCGACCGCCGGGCCGGCGCGCGCGGGGTGCTGCGGCACCTGGGCGCCGTCCAGCTGGACACCATCTCGGTGCTGGCCCGCTCGCACGAGCTGGTGCCCTACGCCCGGCTGGGCGCGGTCGGCCGCCCGGCGGTCGAGGCGGCCTACTGGGGCGCGGGCACCACCTTCGAGTACTGGTCGCACGCGGCCTGCGTCCTGCCGGTCGAGGAGTGGCCGCTGTTCGCCTTCCGGCGCCGCCGCTACCGCGAGCGCGGCAGCCTCTGGAGCCACCAGGTCGCGCCCGGGACGTACCGGGCGGTGCTCGACAAGCTGCGCGCCGAGGGGCCGTTGACCGCCACCGAGCTGGGCGGGGCCAAGCGGACGGCCGAGTGGTGGGACTGGTCCGACACCAAGATCGCGGTGGAGCGGGCGCTCGCCTTCGGCGACGTGGTCTGCACCGACCGCCGGAGCTGGAAGCGGGTCTACGCGCTGGCCGAACAGGCCGTCCCCGACGCCCTGTTCGGCCAGGACCGGTCCGACGAGGAGTGCCTGCGCACCCTGGTGGCCCAGGCCGGGTCCGCGCTCGGCGTGGCCACCCGGGCCGACCTCCAGGACTACCACCGGCTGCGCGCCGAGGACTTGGACCGGGTGCTCGCGGACACCGGGCTGGTCCCGGTCGAGGTGGCGGGCTGGGGACCGGACGGCGGCCGGGCCGCCGCCTGGGCCGACCCGGCCGCGCTGGCCACCGCACCGCGCGGGCGCCACCGCACCACGCTGCTCTCGCCGTTCGACTCGCTGATCTGGGACCGCGCCCGCACCGAGCGGATCTTCGGCATGACCCACCGGCTGGAGGCCTACACCCCCAAGCACAAGCGGGTGCACGGCTACTTCGCGATGCCGCTGCTCACCGGCGGCCGGCTGGTCGGCCGGGTCGACCCGGCCCGGGAGGGCCGCACGCTGGTCGCCCGGCAGGTCTCGCTGACGGACGACCGGGGCGGCGCCCGCCAGGTCGAGGCGCTCGCCACCGCCCTGCGCGAGGCGGCCGCCTGGGTCGGCTGCGACGGGGTGCGGGTCGAGGCGCTGCACGACGAACGGCTGCGCCCGGCCCTGGAGAAGCTGCTCGCCCGGTAGCCAGGCGGCGGGCGCCGGTCACCCTATTTCGAGGATCTTCTCCCGCATCGCGTACACCACGGCCTCCATCCTGGAATGCAGTTGGAGCTTCTCCAGGATGTTGCGGACGTGGTTCTTCACCGTGTTCTCGCTGATGAAGAGCTCCTTGGCGATCTCCCGGTTGTTCATCCCGGTCGCCACCAGCTTGAGCACCTCCAGCTCCCGGTCGGTGAGCCGGGGCGCCGGGACGAGGTCCCGGTCGTCGGAGCGCCGCTGGATCATCGACTTGAACTCGGTGAGCAGCTTGGAGGCCATCGACGGGCTGATCTGCGACTGCCCGTCGGCGACCGCCCGGATCGCGGTGGCGACCTCGTCGGTGGAGATCTCCTTGAGCAGGTAGCCGGTGGCCCCCGCCTTGATCGCCTCGTAGAGGTCGGCCTCCTCGTCGCTTATGGTCAGCATGATGATCTTGGTGCTGGGCGCCACGTCCTTGATCGCCGTGCAGGCCTCGATCCCGCTGCGGCGCGGCATCCGGACGTCCATCAGGATGATGTCGGGCAGCAGGTCGGCGGCCTTGAGCACGGCTTCGGCACCGTCCCCGGCCTCGCCGACGACCTTGATGTCCGGCTCCTCCGCCAGCACGATCTCCAGCCCGCGGCGGAACAACGCGTGGTCGTCCACCACCAGGACGCGGATCGGCTCACCCCGGCGCGGCGCGTACGCGGGTTCCTCCTCCGGCCCCGGCGGCAATCCGGTGACCGGTCCCCCAGCGGGCCCCAGCCCGAAGTGATCCCCCATCCGCTCCTCCCCCTTCGCGGGTCGACGTGCGCCCAATCATTCCACGCCCCGCCACCGCCGCGGTCACCCTCCGGCGCCGATTGCCCCGCATCGGGTGACCCCTGGACACAACGGACCCGAGCCCCGTTCGAGCCCGTCCCACCGGCCGGTGCCCGGAACGCGTGGAACGCCCCGGAACGCCGGTGACCCCGGCGGTCGCTGCCGCCGGGGTCACCACTCCGTGTTCAGCTGCCGGGACGGTCAGTCCTCGTCGACGGACCGACCGATCGCACCGCCGGCGCCGCTGGCCACGCCGGCCGCCATGTCCGGCTGCACGTGGATGACGCCGTAGTGGTAGCCGTGCCGGCGGTAGACGACGCTCGGCAGGCCGCTGTCCTTCTCCACGAACAGGTAGAAGTCGTGGCCGACCAGCTCCATCTCGTAGAGCGCCTGGTCCAGCGCCATGGGGGCGGCCGAGTGGGTCTTCTCCCGGACCACCAGCGGGCCTTCGCCCTCCACTTCCAGGGATCCCATCATGGTCTTGCGGACGGCCCCGTTGGTCTCGCCCTCGTGCGCCGTGGTCTCGGGCAGCGCGGCCAGGGCCGCGGTCGCCTCGGCGACGCTGATGGGGGTGCGGCCGTTCGCGCCGCCCTTGTGCACCCGGCGCCGGTCCGCGGACTTGCGCAGCTGCGCGTCGAGCTTCGCCGAAGCCAGGTCGAGCGCCGCGTACGGGTCGCCGGCGGCGGCTTCGGCCCGGATCACCGGGCCCCGGGTACGGAGAGTGATCTCCACACGGTCGGACCGGTCGGCCTGCCGCGGGTTGTGCTCCTTGGACACCTCGACGTCGAGGCTGATCACCTTGCCGTCGAACTTCTGGACCTTCTCCAGCTTCTCGGCCACGTGCTCGCGGAACCTCTTGGGCACCTCGGTCTTGCGGCCCTTGACGACGATGTCCACGCAGAACTCCGATCCCTCGTGCTGACGCCGATCCGGGTGCTACCGGACCGGACTGAGCTCCAGCTGGACCAGCCCATCCACTGCCGGCCCCCCGCTCCGCCGCCAGCGGCGGAAACGACTGGCCCTCATCTCACTTCCTCCCCATCAGGGACGGTTGAAACCCCCTGGAGCCTTATCGAACACCTCACGCGGGGTTTTCGCCTCCCCGGGCGGGAAGGGGGGTATGACCCGATACTTCGGGCGGTGCTGGGAGTGGGCGGTCAAACCGTTGCACCCTGTCTACCCTCCTGCGAGTGAAGTATGGGTAAATACCTGGACAACGCCCCCCATACGGCGGATCCTTTGCTGACTCTCCGTGCCGAAGCCGCCAGGAGCAGCCGTGCCGCCGACCCCCTCGCCCGCCCGTCCGCCGTCCGCACGGACACCGTTCGGCCACGCACTGGCCGGGCTGCTGGACGTCCTGCTCCCCGCCGACTGCGCGGGCTGCGGCGCCGAGCGCACCCAGCTCTGCCCGGCCTGCCGGCACGCGCTGACCGCCACCCGGCCCGGCCCCACCCTGCTGCCCTGGGCGCACGCGGCCGCGCCGTACGCCGACCCGGTACGGCAACTGCTGCTCGCCCACAAGGAACGCGGCGCGCTGCGCCTGGCCGGGCCGCTCGGCGAGGCGCTCGGACGGGCGGTGCGCTCCGCCCTGGGGGCGCGCGCCGGGGCCGCGCCGCTGCTGCTGGTCCCGATGCCCTCGGCCCGCGCCGCCGTGCGCGCCCGGGGGCACGACCCGACGCTGCGGCTGGCCGGGGCCGCCGCCCGCTCGCTGCGCCGGGCCGGCCTGGACGCCCGGGCCGCACCGCTGCTGCGGCACGCCCGTCCGGTCGCCGACCAGGCCGGGCTGAACGCCGCCGAGCGGCGGCGCAACCTGCACGGCGCGCTCACCGCCCTGCCGCGCGCCCGTCGGGGCCTGGCCGGCCGTCAGCCGGTGCTGGTGGACGACCTGGTGACCACCGGGGCGAGCCTGGCCGAGGCCGCCAGGGCCCTGGCCGACGCCGGACTGCCGGCCCGCGCCGCCGCCACCGTCGCGGCCACCGCGGTGCACCCGCCGGGTCAGTACACCTAGAACCGGTCAGCCCGGGTAGAAGTACGAGCGGGCCTTGTCCACCAACTGGGCTTCCCGCCACTGGTTGTTGACCAGCCGGTAGACGGTGCCCGCGGCCACCGCGAGCACCGGCGAGGGCTGGGCCAGGATGTAGCCGCGGGACTCCGCCGTCGAGATCGACTGCGGGGAGGACGGCAGGCCGTTGCCGGTCTGCAGCTGACCGTCCGTGCTCTGCGAGCCGTCGGTGCTGATGTAGTACAGCTGCTGGGGGCGGTCCTGCTCCTTGCCGAGCACCAGCAACTGGTCGGTCTCCGACCAGGACACCGAGGCGACGTCGACGAGCGAGGGGGCAGCCGGGCGGACGCCGGTGATCCGCACGGTCGGCGCCTGCGGCGTGCCGCCGTGCTCCACCCGCCCGAACATCAGTGAACTCCCGTTCACCCCGGGGGACTTGACCACCAGGGCGATCCGGGCGCCGTCCGAGGAGAGCTTCAACGCCTGCACCGTCTGCCCGGTCAGCCCGTCCACCGGCGCGGTGTACGTCTTGCCGCCGCGCACCATGACCACCCGCGGGTTCTGCGGGTTGCGGTCCACCACCCAGAGGTCGCCGCGGCCGTCCCAGCTGGGCGAGGCGAGGCCGTCGTCCTTGGCGCCGGCCTTCGCCGGGGAGCTGAGCACCGGTTCGGGCATCGTCGCCGTGCCGGCCTGCAGCGGCACCGCGTAGAGCTGGTGGCCGTCGTCCGAGAGCGCGGCGGCCTGGGCGCCGTCCCGGCTGACCGCGACGGCGCCCAGGACGGGCGCTCCGCTCGCGTGCGGCTTGCCGAGCACCCCGGACACCGGGTCGCCGGTGTGCCCGTCGTCGGCCGCCATCAGGGCGCCGTTGTCGGCGCGCTGGTAGTACTGCTGCACGGGCAGTCGCCCGGCCAGCGCGCCGGGGCCGACGGCCGGGTCGTCGGTGCGACTGGCCGTGCAGGAGCCCCGCTGACCGCGCAGTTCCAGCCGTTCGACCTGGCCCTTGCCCTGGTCGGCGAAGGTGTAGAAGAGCTGGGCCGCCATCCGCCGGCAGGCCAGCGGGTCGGCCAGGTCGGCCCCGCCGACCTGCACGTGGGCGATCCGGCTGTCGTCGATGCTCACCTTGTCGACCGTGGTGCCGGTCGGGAAGGCCGTCCGGACCACCGGCGAGAGCCAGGTCGACGGCCCGGAGACCAGCGCCTTGGCGGCCGAGGTCAGCGGGTCGATCCGGCGGCGCAGGTAGATCGGGTCGGCTATCAGCACCTCCTGGCCGCCGTTGGCGGGGGCCGGCACGGACGGGTCGGGGGTGCTGTAGAAGAAGCGCTCGACCTGCCGGAAGCTGTTCCGGAAGTTGGTCTCGTTCATGATCACGCCGGGCGGCAGCGAATCGATCCGCCAGTCGCCGTCGTGCTCGCGCACGAAGGTGAAGTCGAAGACGTTGTTGTTCTGCCCCGCCACCAGCAGGTAGGAGTGCTTGTCGTCGACCTTGGCCACCAGCTGCCCGGAGACCGTCGACGAGTACTTGGTGTCGGCGTCGGCGACCTGGTCCAGCGGGATCTTCGTGGCGGAGAGCACCTGGATGCCCGCATCCGGGTTCCAGCTCGCCGCGGCGCGCTCGGTGAGGTACTTACGCGCGGTCTCGTACCCCTCGTCGGCGGTCACCGCGTCCAGGAACCCGGTCAGCAGCTCGCGCGGCTTGGCGCCCTTGCCGGGCGCCACCGGGAAGACCCTGGCCTGCAGGTTCTTGTCGGCCGAGCCCTGGGACAGCTCCACCTTGGTGATGCCGCCGGAGTCCGGCATGGCCGCGCAGCCGCTCGCCACCAGGGTGACGAGCACCGCGCCGGCCACCGCCACGAGCAGCGGCGCGGGGCCGGTCCTCGCACTCCCGCCCACGGACCGACGCCCGCCCACGGACCGACGCCCGTCCGCGGACCGACGCCGGGGCAGGCCCCTAGTCGTGTTGCTCGTCCTTCGCACGCTGCGACCCCTCCAGGTCCGTCCCACCCGTCACGTCCGGCTCCGCCGTACGCTGCGCCACCGACGGCCGTCCGGGCGTCGGGTCCACCATGACCTGGGCGCCGATGACGCCGTAACCGGCCCCCGCCGTCCGCACGTCCGAGGGGTCCGCGCGCGGCCCCTCGGGCAGCCGGCTCCGGCCCAGTCCGGGGCCGATGTTCAGCACTCCGCCGAGGCCGCTGCCCAGCCCGTTGCCGGGCCCCTCCGGCGCCTCGGCCTGCTCCTCGGCGGCGGTCATCGCCGTGGCGCCCGCCGGGGCGATCGCCCGCCGGTACGGCGTGCCGTACGCGCCCAGGCCCCGGTTGTTGCGGGAGTCCTCCGGCTCCAGCCGGAACGGCGCCCGGTTGATCTCGCCGCCGCGGGTGCGCGGCAGGGTCAGCCGGAAGTGCGAGCCGCCACCGGGCTCGCCCCAGGCCTGGAGCCAGCCGCCGTGCAGGTGGGCGTCCTCGACCGCGATGGACAGGCCCAGCCCGGTGCCGCCGGTGGTGCGCACCCGGGACGGGTCCGCCCGCCAGAAGCGGTGGAACACCCGGGAGGCCTCGCCCGGCTTGAGTCCGATGCCGTAGTCGCGCACGCCGACCGCGACGGCGCCGTCGGCCGAGCCGAGGCGCACGACCACGTCGCGGCCCTCGCCGTGCTCCAGCGCGTTGACCACCAGGTTGCGCAGGATGCGCTCGATCCGGCGGGAGTCCACCTCGGCGAGCACCGGCTCGCCGTCACCGCGGATCACCACGGCGCTGCCCTTGGCCTCGGCCAGCGGTTCGGCGGCCTCGACCACCCGGCCGACGATCTCCCGCAGGTCGACCGGCTCGGCGTCCAGGATCGCGGCGCCGGCGTCGAAGCGGCTGATCTCCAGCAGGTCGGCGAGCAGCGACTCGAAGCGGTCCAGCTGGCCCTGGAGCAGCTCCGCCGAGCGGGCCGCCATCGGGTCCAGGTCCTCGCGGCTGTCGTAGATCAGGTCGGCGGCCATCCGGACCGTGGTCAGCGGGGTGCGCAGCTCGTGCGAGACGTCCGAGACGAAGCGCCGCTGCACCCGGGAGAGCTCCTCCAGCTGGCGGATCTGCGCCTGGAGGGCGTTGGCCATCCGGTTGAACGACTCCCCGAGGCGGGCGATGTCGTCCGTCCCGGTCACCTTCATCCGCTCTTCCAGGTGTCCGTCGGCGAGCCGCTCGGAGATGCCCGCGGCCATCCGGACCGGGGTGACCACCTGGCGCACCACGACCCAGGCGATGCCGCCCATCAGGATCACCACGAACACGCCGGCGGTCGCCAGGGTGCCGGTGATCAGGTTGAGGGTGTCGGTCTCCTGGCCGAAGGAGAACACGTAGAACAGCTGGTAGCTGGTGTCGGCCGGGCCGACGAACTGCATGCCGAGGGCCAGTCCGGGCTCGCTCTTGCCGCCGCCCTCGGGCGAGCGGTGGATCCGGGTCGGCTGGTCGAACATCTGGCCGGGCTCTTCGAAGAGCTTCGCGCGCAGGCTGTCCGGGATGCTGCTGGGCTGGATGTCGCCCGAGTAGCGCGGCGCGAAGCCGGCGCTGTCCGGCACGACCGTCCCGGTGCCGGGGGCCATCGCGATCACCGAGTAGACCGTCTGCCCGCTCGCGGCGAGGTCGTTGACCTGGCGCAGCAGCCAGGTGCCGGTCTCCGCGGTGCTCGGGTCGACGGCGCCGCGCAGCGCCTGGTCCCGGGCCTCGTCGATCTTCTTCTGCTCGACCTGGAAGCCGATCCGGGCCTGCGCCCGGGCCGCGTCGATCTTGGTGTCGAGCAGGCCGGTGCGCACCTGCGCCACCACGACCACGCCCAGCACCAGGACCACCGCGATGGAGGCCAGCAGGGACACCGCGACCACGCGCAACTGGATCGACCGGCGGTACAGCGTGGTGACCCGGCGTGCCGGGCGCCTGAGCTGACGCTTCATCAGACCGAACACTCCGGACGGGCCGCGACGGCGGCGGGTGGTCGAACTCAGCACGTCCCCGCGCACGGCCCCCGCCCCGTCGGTCGCGGAACCCGACGGGGTGTCGTCAGCCCGGTCCGTCACGTCAGCTGGGTCCGGCCTTGTAGCCGACGCCGCGGACGGTCACCACGATCTCGGGGCGCTCCGGGTCCTTCTCGATCTTGGAACGGAGGCGCTGCACGTGGACGTTGACCAGGCGGGTGTCCGCCGCGTGGCGGTAGCCCCACACCTGCTCCAGCAGCACCTCGCGGGTGAACACCTGCCAGGGCTTGCGGGCCAGCGCGACCAGCAGGTCGAACTCCAGCGGGGTCAGCGGGATGCTGCGCCCGTCCCGCTTCACCGAGTGGCCGGCCACGTCGATCACCAGGTCGCCGATGGTCAGCTGCTCGGGCGTCGGCTCCTCGGCACGGCGCAGCCGCGCGCGCACCCGGGCCACCAGTTCCTTGGGCTTGAACGGCTTGGTGACGTAGTCGTCGGCGCCGGACTCCAGGCCCACCACGACGTCGACCGTGTCGGTCTTCGCGGTCAGCATGACGATCGGGACGCCGGACTCGGCCCGGATCTGCCGGCACACGTCGATGCCGTCCCGGCCGGGCAGCATCAGGTCGAGCAGGACCAGATCGGGCTTGCTCTCCCGGAACGCGGCTAGCGCCTTGTCCCCATCCGCGACGAAAAACGGCTCAAAACCCTCACCACGCAACACGATGCCGAGCATCTCGGCCAGTGCGGAGTCGTCATCAACGACGAGGACGCGTCCCTTCATGGGTCCATCTTCTCATTACCGGATTGTGACCTGCCGCACAGCAGTGCCATTGCTCCACAACGGCCAACTCCACCGCCGTCGAATTCCGGCCATACCGGGCGAATAGCCCTCCTCGGAGCGCCTCCGAACTGACCGGAACCCGCCGTCCGACCCCCCGGCGGCCCTCGTTGTCGATCAGCAACCGGATACCCCTGGGGCGTCTCCGGGCCCCATGGCACGATGGGCGCTGCGCGCGGGCGAAAGATCCGCCCGGAGCCGCGCCCAGGACGCCCCTCCGAGGAGCAGTGATGACCGACACTCCGGGCTGGGCCTCGCCCAGCTCGTCCGAGCCACCCCGCGACGGCACCCGGCCCCCGGCCGACGCGCCCGCCGCCGTGCCCGGACCGTCGGCACCCCCTCAGGCCGCACCCGCCTGGGGCGCCCAGTACGGACAGCCGAACCGCGGCACCCAGCCCCCCGGCCAGGGCCCGTACGGCTGGGAGAGCGCGCGCAGCCCCCGGCCCGGCGTCATCCCGCTGCGCCCGCTCAGCATCGGCGAACTGCTCGACGGCGCCGTCACCACCGTCCGCCGGAACTGGCGCACCGCGCTCACCCTCTCGCTCGGCATCGCCGTCGTCGACCAGGCCGGCGCCTTCGTCGCCAAGCTGCTGGTCAAAGGCCGTACCGGCGCCTCCACCCAGCTGCTCACCCTGCTCGCCACCATGCCGCTGTCGCTGCTGCTCGACGCGCTGGCCGTCGCCCTGCTCACCATCGTGGTCAGCCGCGCCGTCCTCGGCCGACCGGTGACCGCCGGCGACGCCTGGCGCGACGCCCGCCCCCGGCTGCTGCAACTGCTCGGGCTCACCGTGCTCACCACCCTGATGAGCGTCGGCGTGGTGCTGCTCGGCTTCACCCCGCTGATCGGCTACACCGCGGGCGGCTCGGACACGCCCGGCACCGCGGCCCTGCTGTTCCTGGTCGGCGTGCTGACCGTCCCGGTCGGCCTCTGGCTGCTGATCCGCTACAGCATGGCCGCCCCCGCGCTGATGCTGGAGAAGCAGGGCGTGGTGACCGCGCTCTCGCGCTCCCGCCGGCTGGCCCGCGGCTCCTGGTGGCGGATCCTCGGCATCGTCCTGCTGAGCCGGGTGCTGGCCGGGATCGTCGGAGTGACACTCGCCATCCCGTTCCGCTTCCTCGGCCTGGTCCTCGGCCTCGGCTCCATGGACCGGCTCGGCGACACCGCCCACGAGTCCGTCGGCATGATGGTGCTGACCGCGCTCGCCGGGATCATCGCCTCCGCCCTGACCACCCCGTTCCTGGCCGCCGTCGGCGTGCTGGTCTACATCGACCAGCGGATCCGCCGCGAGGCCCTGGACATCGAGCTCGCCCGCGCCGCCGGACTGCCCGAACAGGGCGGCACCGGCTGGAGCGGCCACGCCGACCAGACCACCGCGAGGCACTGAACCGGATGCCTATCTGGGGGGACAGGCTCCTCGCCGCCGGCGGCGCCCCGGTCACCGTTCCACGGGACCCGGCCCGCGACGCCGCCCGCGACGAGCTGCTCAAGGCCGAGTACCACAAGAACGACCCGAGCGTCCTGGAACGGGTCATCGACTGGATCTGGGACCACATCGACCGCGCCATGGGCAGCATCTCCGGCGGGGGCACCGACGGCACCACCGGACTGGTGCTCTTCCTGGTCGTCGCCGCGGTGATCGCCGCCGCCCTCTGGTGGCGCCTCGGCGCGCCCAAGCGCGCCGTCCGCACCGACTACGGCGTGTACGGCGCCGCCGGCCCGCGCACCGCCGCGCAGTACCGCGCCGACGCCGCCGGGCACGCCGCCGCCGGCCGCTGGACCGAAGCCGTCCGCGAGCAGATGCGCGCGCTGGTCCGGGCCCTGGAGGAGCGCACCCTGCTCGACACCCGCCCCGGCCGCACCGCCGACGAGGCCGCCGCCGAAGCCGGCCGGGCCCTGCCCGACCAGGCCGCCGCACTGACCGCCGCCGCCCGCACCTTCGACGACATCGCCTACGGCGAGCGCACCGCCGACCAGGCCGCCTACCAACTGCTGCTGGACCTCGACCGGGCCCTGGAGCGCAGCCGCCCGGTGCTCGCCCACGCCGCGGCCACCGCCCCGGCGCCGGCCCCGACCCCGACCCCGGGAGGAGCGGCATGACCAGCACCGCCCCGGCTCCCCCCACCCCCGAACGACCCGCCGCCGAACGACCCGCCGCCGACGCCGCACCGACCAGCCTCGCCCCCACCGGGCGCGGCCTGGCCCGCCGCGCCCGCTGGTACCTGGTCGCCCTCGCCGTCCTGCTGGTCGCCGCCGTCGGCCTCGCCGTCCTCAACACCGGCCACCGCTACCCGCCGCTCGACCCCCGCTCCTACGACGCCGACGGCACCCACGCCGTGGTCGCCCTGCTCCAGGGCCAGGGCGTCCGGACCGAACTGCGCACCGACCCCACGGCCCCCGCCGACGGCGCCGACACCCTGGTGCTGCCCGAACCCGACCTGCTGAGCCCGGCCGAGCTGCGCGCCGTCGCCGCCGCCCGGCACCGGCGGCTGGTCCTGATCAACCCCGGCCCGGCCGCCCTCAGCACGCTCGCCCCCGGCATCCGCACCTCCGACGAGGTCGGCGGCGTCCCGTTCACGTCCGTCCGCAGCACCCACCCGGGCTGCGCCCTCCCCGAAGCCGTACGGGCCGGCGCCGCCGCGATGGGCGGCACGCTCTACACCAGCGGCAGCCGCGGCGACGGCTGCTACCTGTACCACCACGGCTACCCGCTGGTCAGCACCCCCGACGACGGCGGCGGCAACGTCATCGTCCTCGGCAGCGGCGAGTTCCTGCAGAACCGCCGGCTCGCCGACGACGGCAACGCCTCGCTCGCCCTCGGCCTGCTCGGCTCACAGCCCCGCCTCACCTGGCACCTGCCCGACTACTCCGCGCCGGTCGCCGAGGGCACCCCGCGCAAGAGCTTCGGCGACTACATCCCGAAGGGCTGGCACTGGGCCTTCTACCAACTGGCCGTCGCCGCCGTGCTCGCCGCCCTCTGGCGGGCCCGCCGACTCGGCCCGGTGGTCAGCGAGAACCTGCCCGTGGTGGTCCGCGCCGCCGAGACCACCGAGGGCCGCGCCCGCCTCTACCGGCGGGCCAAGGCGCACGGCCGCGCCGCCGAGGCGCTGCGCCGCGCCACCGCCCACCGCCTCGCCCCCGCCCTGGGCCTCCCGCTCCAGGCCGGCGGACCGGAGCCGGAGGCGCTCTGCGCGGCCGTCGCCGACCGCCTCCCCACGCGACCCGCCGGGGACGTCCGGGCCCTGCTGTACGGCCCGCCCCCGACCGACGACGCCGCACTGCTGCGGCTCGCCGACGACCTCGACGCCCTCGAAAGGCAGGTACGGAACCCGTGACCGAACAGGCAACCGCCCAGCTCCGCATCACCCCCGGCACGGCGCCCGCCACCCCCGTCACCGACCCGCGCGCGGCCCTGACCGCCCTGCGCGCCGAGATCGGCAAGGCCGTCGTCGGCCAGGACGCCGCCGTCACCGGCCTGGTGGTGGCCCTCCTCTGCGGCGGCCACGTGCTGCTGGAGGGCGTCCCCGGCGTCGCCAAGACCCTGCTGGTGCGCACCCTGTCCACGGCGCTCAGCCTGGGGACCAAGCGCATCCAGTTCACCCCCGACCTGATGCCCGGCGACGTCACCGGCTCGCTCGTCTACGACGCCCGCACCGCCGAGTTCTCCTTCCAGCCCGGCCCGGTCTTCACCAACCTGCTGCTCGCCGACGAGATCAACCGCACCCCGCCCAAGACCCAGGCCGCCCTGCTGGAGGCCATGGAGGAGCGGCAGGTCACCGTCGACGGCGAACCGCGCGCGCTGCCCGTCCCGTTCCTGGTCGCCGCGACCCAGAACCCGGTCGAGTACGAGGGCACCTACCCGCTGCCCGAGGCCCAGCTGGACCGCTTCCTGCTCAAGCTGATCCTCCCGCTGCCCGACCGCGACCAGGAGTTCCAGGTCCTGTCCCGGCACGCCTCCGGCTTCGACCCCAAGGACCTCGCCGCCGCCGGCGTCCGCCCGGTCGCCGGGCCCGAGCACCTGGCCGCCGCTCGCGAGCAGATCGCGAAGCTCACCGTCTCGCCCGAGATCCTGGCGTACATCGTCGACCTCTGCCGGGCCACCCGGCAGTCCCCGTCGCTGTCGATCGGCGTCTCCCCGCGCGGTGCCACCGCGCTGCTCGCCGCCTCGCGCGCCTGGGCCTGGCTGGCCGGGCGGGACTACGTCACCCCGGACGACGTCAAGGCGCTCGCCCTGCCCACCCTGCGGCACCGCGTCGCGCTGCGCGCCGAGGCCGAGATGGAGGGCGTCACCGCCGACTCCGTCATCCAGGCCGTCCTCGCCCAGACGCCCGCCCCCCGCTGATCCACCACCGGTAGGCGTACCGGGTCCTCGAACTCACCGGGCTTCCGAAGGAGCGCACCCGCATGGCCCTCACCGGGCGAACCGCCCTGATCGCCGCGCTCGGCGCGCTCTTCGTGGGCCTCCTGCTGCCCTCCTGGACCGGGATCGGAGCCGTCACCGGCGCCGTCCTGCTCGCCGTCCTGGTCGACCTGGTGCTCGCCGCCCCCGTCCGCAGCCTGCGGATCGCCCGGGGCGGCGACACCACCGTCCGGCTCGGCGACACCGCCTCGGTCGAACTGACCGTCAGCAACACCTCCGGACGGCCGCTGCGGGCCCTGGTCCGCGACGCCTGGGCCCCCTCCGCCTGGCGCCCCGGCACCTCCGAGACCGCCTCCCGGCACACCCTCGCCGTCCCCGGCGGCGAACGGCGCCGCGCCGTCACCGTGCTCACCCCGGGCCGCCGCGGCGACCACCACGCCCACCGCGTGACGGTCCGCTCGCTCGGCCCGCTCGGCCTGGCCGGGCGCCAGGGCTCCCACCACGTCCCCTGGACGGTCCGCGCCCTCCCCCCGTTCAACAGCCGCAAGCACCTGCCCTCCCGGCTCGCCCGGCTGCGCGAACTCGACGGCCGGACCTCGGTGCTGACCCGGGGCCAGGGCACCGAGTTCGACTCGCTGCGGGAGTACCTGCCCGGCGACGACGTCCGCTCCATCGACTGGCGCGCCAGCGCCC
Source organism: Kitasatospora sp. NPDC059146 (assembly GCF_042786665.1). NCBI lineage: Bacteria > Bacillati > Actinomycetota > Actinomycetes > Kitasatosporales > Streptomycetaceae > Kitasatospora > Kitasatospora sp. NPDC059146. Next base: position 99,929 of record NZ_JBHZCY010000019.1, read on the forward strand.
GCCGCAACACCGTCGCCGTCCGCACCTGGCGCCCCGAACGCGACCGCCACATCCTGATCGTCCTCGACACCGGCCGCACCTCGGCCGGCCGCGTCGGCGACGCCCCCCGCCTGGACGCCGCCCTCGACGCCGCCCTGCTGCTCACCGCCCTCGCCACCCGCGCCGGCGACCGGGTCGACCTGCTCGCCCACGACGCCCGCAAGCGCGCCTCGGTCATCGGCAGCTCCCCCAGCGAGATCCTGCCCTCCTTCACCAACGCGATGGCCCTGCTGGAACCCGCGCTGCACGAGACCGACATGCGCGCGCTGGTCTCCACCGCGCTCACGATGGCGCCGCACCGCTCGCTCGTCGTCCTGCTCACCGGCCTGGACGCGGCCTCCGTAGAGGACGGCCTGCGCCCACTGCTGCCGCTGCTCACCAAGCGCCACGAGGTCGTCCTCGCCTCCGTCGCCGACCCGCACCTGGACGTGCTGGCCGCCGGCCGCGGCACCGTGGAGGCCGTCTACGGCGCCGCCGCCGCCGAACAGACCCGTGCCGACCGCCGGAACACCGCCGACCGCCTCACCCGCAGCGGGGTCACCGTCCTCGACGCCCCACCGGCCCAGATCGCCCCGGCGCTGGCGGACACCTACCTGGCGCTCAAGGCGGCCGGGCGGCTCTGAGGCACCGGATCAGGTGCGGCGGCCGGCGTTGAGCCGGGCCGCCTGGCGCGTGAGGTGGTCGCGCTCCGCGAGGTTGGACGCCCGGCGGGCCGCCTCGGCGTACAGCCGGGCCGCCACCACCGGCTCCCCGGCACGCTCGTGGAGGTACGCCGCGGCGGCCGCGTACCGGGGCAGCGCCTCGTCCAGTCCACCGAGCGCCGCCAGGCCGGCCCGCGGCCCGTCGGCCTCACCGACCGCCACCGCACGGTTCAGCCGCACCACCGGACTGTCCGTCAGCCGCACCAACTCGTCGTACCACTCGACGATCTGCACCCAGTCGGTCTCCCCGGCGGTGGGCGCGTCGGCGTGCAGCGCCGCGATGGCCGCCTGGGCCTGGAACTCCCCCAGCCGGTCCCGGGCCAGGGCCGTCTGCAGGATGCCGACGCCCTCCGCGATCGCGCCGGTGTCCCAGAGCCGCCGGTCCTGCTCCGCGAGCGGCACCAGGCTTCCGTCGGGACCGGTCCGGCCGGCCCGCCGGGCGTGGTGCAGCAGCATCAGCGCCAGCAGCCCCGCCACCTCGGGGTGGTCGATCGCCGCCGCCAGCTGCCGAGTCAGCCGGATCGCCTCGGCAGCGAGGTCGACGTCCCCGGAGTAGCCCTCGTTGAACACCAGGTAGAGCACCCGCAGCACGGTCGCGACGTCGCCCGGCCGATCGAGGCGGACCGCCGAGACGGTGCGCTTGGCCCGGCTGATCCGCTGCGCCATGGTCGCCTCGGGCACCAGATAGGCCTGGGCGATCTGCCGGGTGGTCAGCCCACCGAGTGCGCGCAGGGTGAGCGCGACCGCGGAGGACGGCGTCAACGACGGGTGGGCGCACAGGAAGTAGAGCTGCAGGGTGTCGTCCACCGAGGCCGCCGGACCGGGCTCCGGCTCCTGGTCGACCAGGTCCTCCCGGCGGCGGCGGGCGGTGTCCGCCCTGGTCGCGTCGAGGAACTTCCGCCAGGCGACGGTGACCAACCAGCCCTTCGGATCCCGCGGCGGATCGCCCGCCCAGACGCGGACCGCCTCGACCAGCGCCTCCTGCACGGCGTCCTCGGCCGCCGCGAAGTCGGCTCCGCGGCGGACGAGGACACCCAGCACACCCGGGGTGAGGCCCCGGATCAGGGCCTCGTTCATCGGGAAGGTCACGGGAGAGGTCACTCCGTGACGGTCGGCGGCATCGCCAGGAACGGACGCAGCTCCAGCCACTCGTGGATCGGCTTCCCACCGGCCCCCGGGGCCGCCGACAGCTCACCGGCCAGCTCCAGGGCGCGCTCGTGGCTGTCCACGTCGATCACCATCCAGCCGGCGATGAGGTCCTTGGTCTCCGCGAACGGACCGTCCGTCACCGGCGGCCGCCCCTCGCCGTCGTACCGCACCCACGACCCCTCGGGCGCGAGCGCCTGGGCGTCGACGAACTCGCCGGTCTGCTCCAGCCGAGCCGCGAAGTCCTGCATGTACGTGATGTGCGCCGTGACCTCCTCCGGCGTCCACTGGTCCATCGGCGCGCAGTTGACCGGAGTCGGGGCGCCTCGGTAGTGCTTGAGCAGCAGGTACTTGGCCATCGTGCTTCTCCTTCGGAGCTCGTGCGACCCATTGTGGCCGCGCTCACCCCTGGGACGGAGCCGGCCACGGGTTCTCGACACGACCGGCCAAGATTTTTTCGCCCGTGGTCCTGTCGTCCTGTCTTTCTGTCGTCCTCCGGAAGCCCTGAGAACGCGAAAAGGCCCACCCGGTCACCCGGGTGGGCCTTCTCTGAATGATTGTTCGGCGGCGTCCTACTCTCCCACAGGGTCCCCCCTGCAGTACCATC